>CAZOPY010000073.1:0-5221 GCA_964581945.1 uncultured Gammaproteobacteria bacterium
CCGCTCGACGGCTGGGGCGCGATCTACAAGCGCCTGTTCGATATCGTGGTGTCGCTCATCTTGATCATCCTCACGCTTCCGATCCAAATCCTCGTCGCAATCGCGCTCTTTATCGAACAGCCGGGCCGCATCCTGTTCTCGCGCCTCCCGAACGGCAAAAAAGTGATGCGCGTCGGCCAGGGCGGAAAGCCTTTTCACTATTTCAAATTCCGCTCGATGGTGAAGGACGCCCACACCTACCGCTTCGATCCCGAATTCATCAAAAAATACGGCAACCAACGCGAGGGAACGCCGTTGTTCAAACTCAAGGACGACCCGCGCGTCACGCCCGTCGGCAAATTCATCCGCCGCTACAGTCTGGATGAGCTCGCCGAGTTCTGGCTCGTCCTACTCGGCCGCATGAGCATGGTCGGCCCGCGCCCGCACCTGCCCGAAGAGGTCGATCAATACAAACCGCACCAGCGCAAGGTCCTGACGGTCAAACCGGGAATCACCGGTCTCCCGCAAATCAGCGGACGGGCCGACCTCGACTTCGAAGACGAGGTCCGTCTCGACACCTACTACATCGAACACTGGAGCCCGTGGCTCGACCTGTACATCGTTTTGAAGACGCCGGTCGTGATCCTATTCCGACCAGGGACGGTCTAAGAAAATCCCGATCAATGGCCGGGATTTTTTGTTTCCCTTGGTATTTTGCCCTCTCGAAACCCCCGTGATACAGTGTCGGCGCTTATGAAAGTGGCGTTGGTTCACGACCATTTGATTCAGGACGGTGGGGCGGAAAAAGTTCTCCGGGTGCTTCAGGATATCTGGCCGGACGCGCCGACGTTCACCCTGTTTTATGACGCGCAAGCGATTCCGGATTTGGCGTCGAAAGACATCCGGACGTCGTTTCTCCAAAAACTTCCGCTCGCGCTCAAGAAATACCAGTGGTACATCGGCCTCATGCCGGCGGCGACGGAAAGCTATGACCTTTCAGCGTTCGACGTCGTCATCTCGAGTTCAAGCGCGTTTTCAAAAGGGGTGATCACGCGACCCGACGCGATCCACATCTCGTATTGCCACACGCCGACGCGCTATCTCTGGAGCGACACGCACAGCTACGTCCAGGAGCTCCGCGCGCCGCGCCTCGTGAAGCTGCTGCTCCCGCCGCTCCTGTCGAAACTTCGTCTCTGGGATCGCGCCGCGGCGGACCGCGTCGATCATTTCGTCGCGAACTCGGAAACGGTGCGTCGCCGCATCCAAAAATATTACGACCGCGACAGCACGGTCATCTATCCGCCGGTCGACGTGGATCAATTTTCCCTTTCGGACAAACCAAAAACCTATTTCCTGATCGGCGGCCGTCTGGTGGCGTACAAACGCTACGACCTGGTGATCGAAGCGTTCAACAGGACCGGGCTCCCGCTCAAGATCTTCGGCTCGGGACCGGTCGAGGCGGACTTGCGCAAGCAAGCGAAGCCGAACGTCGAGTTCCTCGGCAAGATCAGCGACAAAGCGCGCGCCAGCCTGTTCGCCAACTGCCTCGCCTTCCTGCACCCGCACGAAGAAGACTTTGGCCTCACCCAGGTCGAAGCGATGGCAAGCGGCCGGCCCGTCATTGCGCTGCGTCGCGGGGGCGCGACCGAGGCCGTGGTCGATCAGGTGACCGGCGAATTTTTCGATGAGCAGAGCTGGGAGGAGCTCGCCGATCATGTGATTCGTTTCGATACGAATCGCTACGACCCGCAAGCGATCCGTGCGCAAGCGCAGCGCTTCTCAACGGATCGATTCAAAACCGAACTCAAGACGTTCGTTGAAAAAGCCTGGGAGGAGCGGGCGCGACGCAACTAACTATGAGGATCGTCGTAGACATTCGCCATCTGACGCGAGGCGAACAAAGTGGCGTGGGGGAGTACACCGTGGAGCTCCTCCGCGCTCTTTTTGCGCTTGGCGGCGAAGAACGCTATGTCCTGTTTTCGGCGGGATCAAAGGCGTCCTGGGATCGTCTGCCAAAATTCACGGGCCCGAACGTCCAGCATATTCACATCCCGGTTTCGAATCGCGCGCTCAACCTCTCGTTGCTCGCGACCCGTCGACCGTATCTCGACAAACTCATCCTGGGGCCGGAGAAAGATCGGGCATCGGATCCGGAAACGCTTTTTTTTCTTCCGAATCTCAACATGGTTTCCCTCCCGCCCGACATGCCCTACGTGCTGACCATGCATGATCTTTCGTTCGATATCTTTCCGCACTTCTATTCCAAGAAAACGCGCGCTTGGCACGCGGCCACGCGCCCGCGCGCGCTCGCGCGCGGCGCCCAAGCGGTCATCGTGCCATCCGAGAGCGCCAAGCGCGATCTCATCGAACGCTTCGGCATCGTCGGCGAACGGGTCCGGGCTATCCCACACGGGCTTTCATCGGCATTCACCGCCAAACCCGCACCCGAAGATCACGGGATCCGCTCCCGCTACCGACTACCGAAGCGGTATGCCCTCTTTGTCGGCACGCTCGAGCCCCGAAAAAACATCCGTCTGCTCATCGAGGCTGTTGGCGCCTACCGCGAACGAACGCGTGATGATCTGCATCTTGTCCTCGCCGGCAAACCAACGCCGTACAGTCTGGCTGTTTCGCAGTCCCTGCCGGTTGAACACAAAAAATACACGCATCTCCTCGGCTACGTGCCGTCCGAGCATCGTCCGGCGCTGTACCGCTCGGCAACCGTGACCTGCTTTCCTTCCATTTACGAAGGTTTTGGGCTGCCAATCCTGGAATCCATGGCTTCCGGAACCCCGGTGATCACCAGTTTCACCTCGTCCATGCCCGAGATCGGCGGCCCTGCGGCCATTTGCGTTGACCCGTACAACGCGAACGACCTGACGGCCGCCCTTGAACAACTCCTCTTGTCGCCATCGCTCATGACGCGCCTGCGCACCCGCGGGATCGACCAGGCAAATCGCTTTTCTTGGACCGCGTGCGCGCGGGCGACCCGCGAAGCGTTTCAAAGCGCATTCATCCACAGGCCATAAGCTCGTTTCTTTGATAATATAGGGGCATGCGCGTTGGCATTGATGCACGCCTGTATGGCCCGAAAGTGGGGGGTGGCGGTCTTGGTCGCTATGTGGAACAGCTCGTCAATGAGTTGCAAGAAACAGACCATGAGAACCGCTTTGTTTTATTTCTAAAAAAAGAAAATTTCGACGCGTGCCGCATCACCAACCCGCTGTTTGAGAAACGCCTCGCCGACGTTCACTGGTATTCGCTCGCGGAGCAAACGCGATTGCCGGCGATCATCGACGCCGAGCAACTCGACCTCGTGCACTTCCCGCACTGGAATGTTCCTCTGCGCCTGAAGACGCCGTTCGTCGTGACGATCCACGATCTCATCCTGCTCGACGAACCGCGATCCGCGCGCGCAACCACGCTTGATCCGATCCGCTATGCGATGAAGTACGCCGGGTACCGATTGGTCCTGCGTCACGCGGTCGAAAAGAGTAAAAAAATTATCGCCGTTTCGAACGCGACCAAAGATTCCATCCGCAAACACTTTACACACATCGACGAACAAAAAATCCAGGTGATCTACGAAGGCGTAACCGAGCTCCCGCAAGCCCCTCACGCCCCTCCCCTTCTTCCGAGCCCCTACTTCCTGTACGTCGGCAACGCCTACCCGCACAAAAATCTCGAGGCTCTTCTCCACGCATTCTCGTTTTTCCATAAGCTGCATCCGGAGGTGACGCTCGTGCTCGCGGGAAGACGCGATGTGTTCTACGAGCGTCTCGAGAAAGAACTCGACGAGATCGACGTGCCACGCGAGCGCGTGCGCTTCATCGCCAGTCCCGACGACGCCGCGCTCGCTAGCCTGTACCGCGACGCCTCCCTCTACGTGTTCCCGTCCCGACTCGAGGGGTTCGGCCTGCCGCCGCTTGAAGCGATGAGCCAGGGCGTTCCGGTCGCGGCCGCGCGCACCAGTTCGCTCCCGGAGGTGCTCGGCGATTCCGCCCTCTACTTCGCCCCGGACGACATCGAAGAAATGGTGCGCATCATGGAGCAGGCACTCACGGACAAGGCCACGCGCGCGCGACTCATCGCAAGCGGCCACGAACAGGTCAAAAAATTCTCTTGGAAAACCATGGCGCGCGAAACGCGTGAACTGTACCGCATGAGCGGATGAACCGTATGGGGGAGAAGCGAAAAAAATCGTCACCGTCAGCCCCACGCCGACGGTCGTCGAAAAAAATCACGTATCTGTACGACCAGGCGGTCCCGGCCGCGTTTCTGTTCCACGGCATTCTCCCCGCCGTGCGCGCCACGAAGAAACCGACCGTGCGCGTGACGGATGCGCCGGTGTTCTCGCCATTCGTCATCCACCTGAATGCGCAGGCGCTGGCGCCCTCCGCGATTCTGGATGAACAAAGCCGCGCGGTCCGGCTGAATTTTCTCGTGCCCGAGGAAGAGCTTCTGCGCTCCCCGTTGTTTGTCCCGAACGCGGATGCGCTCCGCCTGCGAGAAGAGGACGTGGCCGGCCAGCTGCTCGAACAGGATCGCACCGGCGAGCTGCGCGTCGTTCCGGCTGCGGCCGCGCCGCGATTGCTGTTGCCGAGCATGACCGAAATTCGCCGCGCGTTCCAAGATTTCCAATCAAAAAATCCGGTCCACGAACCGCCGGCCGAGGTGTTCGATCTGGATCGACTCATTCCGGCGCGTCCGGCGCTCATCCCGTTCGAAGAAGCCCCGATGGAGCTCGCGCCTGCGGCGAATTTCTCGATGCTCGACCTCCCGGAGGCCGAAGACGAGGCCGACGAGTCCGATGTCGTGACCTTCGATGACCTGCGCGCGTTCGCGGCGCAGACAGCAAGCGACCCGGTCGAAGCCGTCGCCCTCCCGCGCCCCGCGCGCCCGGGCGTGTTCGCACGCACCATCGCCTTCCTGCGCGCCTGGAACCCAAAACCGAACTGGAGCTTCACCCTGCCCCGGCTGGTCGTGTTCGAGCTCCCCGACGGCTGGCACCGCGCGCTCGCCGCGTTCGTGTTGGTCTCGTTCGCGTTCGTGCTCCCGATCCATGCGATGGGAACGCTGCAGGAACTCCGCTCGGCGGCCGGCGACGTGCAAACGTCGGGGCTGTCGGCGTTCCAGGATCTGCGCGCGGCGGCCGGCGACGTGCTCACGCGCGACCCCTCGGATGCGGCGCTCTCGTTCTCTCGCGCGCAAACACAGTTTTCGTCCGCCCAACACACGCTCG
>CAZOPY010000074.1:0-5187 GCA_964581945.1 uncultured Gammaproteobacteria bacterium
GTACGTCCGAAGAAAAATAAGATGGTGGACGCGCTGCCAGTCCGGCAGCTTCTCGAGTTCTTTCCGCCAATCGCGGCGCTGCGTGCGCTTGAACGTCCGCCAGGCGATCAACAGAAAGATGACGAAATAGATCACGCGGAACAGCCAGTACAGATCGAAGATGATGATGAAAATGATGACGGCGATCGGGTAGATGAACGAAAACGCAAACGCGAGCACGAACGTCAGCCAGACGAGCCCGCCCGGAAAAATCTCCCAGAATCGATGTTTGCCATATGGACCGTTTGCAGCCATAGCTACCCGCGAGGCTATCACGAAAACGAGATTTGTTCAAGCCTCTGAAGACAAAACCGTCCCGCAAGCGCGAGACGGTTTTCTGTTTTGCCTAGTGCGATGAAATGTCTCGGCGAAGACGATCGAGGACGCGCGAGGCATGTTCCTTGCCGCCCAGGCCGAAGGCCAACCCGCCCGCGAGCGCGAGCATCGCGACGATCCCGGTGAATAGCGTATTGATGAGCGAGCTCGCGATGTTCAGCTGGTTCAGTGCCGCGAGAAACGCGAAGATGAGAATCGCCCAGCGCGCGAGCCCGGAGAGCACGCCCGCGGATTCCAGTTTCGCCGCCTCGACCGACGACTTCACGACCCGCTGCACGAAATTCGCAAGCATGATCCCGCCGAGCAAAATGATGACGGCGATGATCACGTTCGGGATGAACAGGAGGAGCTTCTGCAAGGTGTCCGTGACCTCGGTCCATTTCAAAATGTCGGTCGCCGCAATAAGCGCCGCAACGATGAAGAACCATTTCACGATCCAGCCAAGCAGGTTCGCCACGTTCAGCTTGAGCCCGTGCCGCTCGAACGCCTGGGCGAGCTCGAACTTGCGCGCCAGCTCATCGAGCTTCAGCAAGTTCACGATCTTCACGACCACGGTCCGAAGAACGTTGGCCACAAGGAGACCGAGCAAAAACACCACGATGGCGCCCACCACCTGCGGGAGATAACTCAAAATCCCCTTCCACACTTCCAAAACCGATCCTTGGATCACGCTGATGTCTACGACATTGGCCATAAAAACATGCGTAGGATAAAAATTAGGGCCCTCGGTGACGCCGACCGGGGCTTCCCCACGCATTCAGCCTACCATCGCACCGACGTTTGAGCCACGAAATTATCCCCACCTCACCGGATCTCAAAGGTTGCGAGCAGTGGAAGATGATCCGTTACATTCACCTGCGGGCAGTTGTGGGCGAGGACCGTCACGTCCGCGCTCACGAACATCATATCCACGACCGCGGTTGCGAAACCGGGGTGCGTTTTGTGTTTCATGTTGAACGTCGTGACAAGCTCGCCCTTGAACACGTTCGTAAGTTCGCGCTCAATTTGGGCGATCGTCTCGGTGTCCGGATTCACGTTGAAGTCGCCGGCGAGGATGACAGGCGCTTTGTCCGCCACCTGCGCGGCGATCACCTTTCCCATGTTGATGCGTCGCTCGTTGTCGCGCCCATCTTCACCCCATACACCCTGCGTGTTGAACACGCTCAGCTCGGTTCCGTTCAGGCCGAGGCGAACATGCTCCAGACTGCGCGGGGTGGTCGGAAAATTCACGGGGATCTCCTCGCGTTCGCCGTAGGGAATGTCGAAAAAGACGGTGTCGCTTCCGAGGATCGGAAAACGAGACAGCACAGCATTGCCCTGCTCGATCTTTCCAAAATCTTTGATCTCGAGAAACGCCGGAGAAAAATGCTCATAGGGATAGCCGAGCGCGGCGCGCAGCTCGTCCATCGAACGATACTTGCGCTCCCAACTCGGGTCGTGTCCGTCGTACACCTCTTGCATGGCGATCACGTCCGGATTCTCGGCGCGGATGAACGCCAGAATTTCCTCAAATAAATTTCCGCCTTGCCACAGATTGATGCAAAGAAATTTGAGTTTCATATCAGACGGGCCTGCGTGCCGTGATGTGTGGCGGGCGGTCGTAGACCGGAACGGCATATCCACTCGGAGCCGCCGCAAGCGGTTCTTTCCACGCACCAGCCTC
Organism: uncultured Gammaproteobacteria bacterium; assembly: GCA_964581945.1. Taxonomy (GTDB): domain Bacteria; phylum Patescibacteriota; class Patescibacteriia; order UBA9934; family GWF2-40-263; genus CAZOPY01. The sequence continues at coordinate 2,039 of CAZOPY010000074.1, forward strand.
GACGAGATGTTCGATCGGTTCGCGCGCGGTGTTCTCGAGACCCACGACCGGGATCTGTTTTGCGAACGCGAGTCCGTTCGCGATCGTGACTGAGATGCGGGTTGAGGTGAATGACCCGGGACCGGTGACGACCACTACGCCCGTGAGCGTGTCGAGCGTCGCGTTCCATCCGGCAAGCAACGCATGAAGTGAGGCGAGAAATTCCTCGGGCGGGGCCGCGACCTTGGCTGAATGCAACAAACGGCCAGTCTCATCCGAGATGGCCGCTTCAAATGCATGGATGTCTTGTGCCGAAAGAAAGAGCACCATACCTCATCGATGTTACGCTGTGGGCGGTTGCGGCGGTGCGTCCGTGATGTGCAGTCGGTCGATCATCACCACCTTCTCCCCCTCGAGAATCGAAAACAGAAATCGGTCCGTAATCTGGCGGCGGTACAAAAATTCTTCCTTGGGCATGAGCGTGTAGTTGATCTCGTAGCCCAATTCGGTTTCAAATTCACTCACGACCTTCTGCAGCGCTTTTTGATCAATGCTGCCAATGATCAAAATATCGGTTGGCACCTCTTTGTCATCGACAAAGCGGCCGGTGAACACCAAAAAATCAATGTCACCCTTTGCCTGAATCTCCTGAACAAGATTCTGTTTCAGGAGAATCTGCACCTTCTTGAACAGGCTGCGCAAATCATTGTAGAGCAGGAACCCCGTGTTCACGACGTAATATTTTTTGCGTTCCGCGAGCACTTTGCTCTGCGCTTCGCCCTTGGTCCCTTCCTTTTCTAGCACCAAACCGAGTTCAATCAGGTTTTTGAGCTCGCGGCGAACGGAATTGAGCTGCGCGTCGATCTTGCGGGTCAATTCGCGCACGAAAAAACTTTTGTCCGAGTTCTGCAAAAACAGCCCGAGCAAGCGCGCGCGGGTTTTTGAACCAAACAGCTGTTCAAGGCGAAAGGCGGAAGCGGCCATAGGAGTTCAAGGCAAACGACTGATAGCAGCGTTTGACACATTGCGCTCGTAAAAGACTTGGGTATAATGTACACGAAAGGTTTGTTTTATGGCAACTGCCCCATCCCGCATTCTCCTGAAGACCGCCGGCATCGAAGAATCCGCCCCTGACTCCAAGGGATATCTCGCCTGCCTGATCAAACCGATCCACGGGCAACCCGGATATGTTTTTGGCGTTTTGGATATCCAAAGCCAGACCCCGCAGGCTGAAATGATCGCCGAAATCGTCCTTGAACAGCTCGACCGCACGGCCGCGACCGTTCAAACCGGGATCAATCTTCAGCACCGATTCGAACAGGTCCTCGAAGCGATCAATGAACAGATCGCGCAGGTCGCGACGGAAATCGATCAGGCGCTCCCCGCCGACGCGGTGCATGCGCTGATCGGGGTCGCCTCCGACCGTACCATGTATCTGTCCGGAACCGGCGAACTGGCCGCGTTGTTCCTTCACCACATGCCCGGCGGTCGCTATCAGGTGTTCAACCTGTTCAGGAGCATTCAGACCGAACAGGCCAAACCGAATTGGCAAAAACTGTTCGCGGTTGTGCTCGACGGCGATCTGCATGAAGGCGATATTTTCTGTGTCAGCAACCGCGCGCTCCAGCAGGACATTCCCGCGGACGAACTGAACAACGTGCTCGCCTCGCTCCCGCCGCAGAGCGCATCGGCGAAATTGCGCCAATATTTTCCGGAACAAACCGATTTCGTACTGTTCGTCTTGAAGGCGCAGGCCGCCGAAGCTCCCGCCGTCGGGATGGCTCCGGGTCGCATTTCCGCCGACTCCTCGATCCAGCAGCTCGGACACGCGCAAGAAAAAACGAAACGCATCCTCGCGGACCAGCAACCCAGCATGCGCGGGTCCGCCGCGAAAATGGCCGGCGCGTTTATCGCGACGTACGGACCGAAGGCCAAGCACTGGGCCGGGGTCGCCGTAAAGAAACTCGCGGCCTGGACCGTGATGGCCGCGGCGGCGCTCTGGCGCGCGACCGCTTCCCTGCGCCGATTCCTGAAGGCGCTGGCCGGACCGCGACGCAAAGAGGTGCTGCGCGATGCGCGCAGCGGCGTCGACCGGACGGTGAGCTCGCTCGTCGGCCGATTCAACGGGCTGCCGAAAACAAGCAAGTACCTGGCGCTCGCCTTCATCTCCCTCGTCTTCGTCGTTGCGGCCAGCCTCATGTTCCTGTCGCAATCGAAAGCCGAACAAGCGCAGGTCGCCGCGTACGAAGCGCAGGCGCAAGAGGTGGAAAAACTGCGCGATCGCGTGAACGGCGCGCTCATCTACAAAGATGAAAACCAGGCGCGCACCTTGCTCGCGGAAGCCACGACCAAATTGAACGCGCTCCCGACCGACACGGCCGAGCACCAGCAGCGCGCGGACAAAATTCGCGCGGATCTCGCATCGGCCGCGGATCAGCTGAGACATGTCGTGAACGTGCCGGAACCCCCGCTTCTCGCGGACGCGTCCGCGCTCGGCGCAGGCGTCAGCGCGCAGGCGCTGGCGTTCGATCAAGGAACGCTTTACGTGCTTGCGACCGACAAAAATGCGTACCGCGTGAATCTGACGAGTAAAACGCTCGAGAAGGCGGCGACCGGCGACACGGTCGGCGCGGCCAAGGAAGCGTCCGCGGACGGAGGGACCGTGACCTACATCGACGATCGGATCGGCCTTTCCCTGTTCGATGAAAAAGCCGGATCGCTCACGGCCTCGACGACCACGCAGGATCAGGGCGAACATTGGCTCGACCTGTACGTGTACGGCGGCCGATCCTACGTGCTCGACATCGGCAGCGGCGGTACGCAAATCCTCCGCTATAACATCCCGACCGCAAACGCCTTCGGCACGTCCACGAACTGGATCAAAGCGCACACGACGGACCTCTTGGACGCGGTCAGCCTATCGGTGGATGGAACGGTGTTCGTCCTGAAACAAAACGGCAGCATCGTCCGCTTCACGAGCGGAAGCGAAGTCAGTTGGAAACAGGGCGCCGTCGATCCGGCGCTCACCGCCCCGTCCGATATCTGGACCGCGGACACGAGCAAATATCTGTACGTGCTCGAACCGTCCACACAGCGACTCGTGGTTTACGACAAAGAAAAAGGGACGTTCGTGATCCAGTATCACTCCGACGCCTTCGTCGGTCTCACCG
>CAZOPY010000075.1:0-5158 GCA_964581945.1 uncultured Gammaproteobacteria bacterium
CATTCGGCGGCGGCAAGACGATCGAAAACATCCCTTCGCGTGTGCCGGGAAGTTTGTCCGGATTGAAGAACCCGCTCGCCTCCCAGGCAGCGTAAATCCCATCCTCCACGGTCTGCGGTTCGTAGGCTTTCGCCATTTCAGGTTTGCCCATAGACGAGGCTTATTCTAGGGGAAATGGGGGTTTTGAGCAACCCGTGAGCTCAAAAAAATAAAAGGCCCTCGCGCAGACGATTCTGCAGGAAGGCCGGAGTCGGCGTTCAGTCGGCAAGCCGCTCGATGCCGAGAGCGAAGGCACCGACGAGGGCGTAGGAACGATTCGTGGCGTGCCAGCGGACGCAGTTGAGACCGGTCATGCCGAACAGGCCGAGATCGAGTCCATTCTCCGGATCGTGGCTGGTGTCCGTGCGCACGAAGCGGAGGTTGAACGGAATCCGTTCCCGCGTGAACCGGTGATGAGCCAGGATGAGACCGGCCACGAGCGGGGCCGTGCCGAACCTGTTCAGGTGGCGAGCCGGCAGCCCGTGCTTCGTCCGAAGCGCGTCGAGGAGACGCTTCTGTTCGTGCGCCGTCTTGAAGGTGCTTCCCGGCACCAGATGGGGGATCCAGAACACGAGCGCGTCGGCCGTCGGCTCGTCCGGGAACCGCCAGCGCTGCAGGTACTGGTAGCCCTCGTAACAGGGTCCGTCCCTCGGGGCATGGGTCTTCAGCGTGAATCCCGCACGCACCGCGTAGCAGACGCAGGCATCCCCGGGAACGCCCCAGGTAGCCGCGAGGGTGCGATAGGTAACGAGCGGGACACGGTGCTCCGCCGGCACCTCGGCATCCGGGATGGGGGTGAAAAAGTCGGACATCGGTGATTCCTCCACGATATCTGGGACGTTTCCGGACTCTCTTTACAGTCCCGACCCAACTCAGGACCGAAAGAAAAGGGATATTTTCTCCAAAAAAAGAGCTACTTTCCGAATTTCGACCGTACGCTGTAAACCCCGGGTTGTCAACCTCCCCGTTGACGCATTTCCAACCCTCCAGTATCATGGCTTCTTCCTTCCCAAAGCCATACCCATGCGTGGCGGATCGGTTGAAAGGAACAACCTCCATGGCTTTGACGCACCCGCAACAAATCGCTGAAACGATCAAACGGAGTTCGAATCCTCTCTTGATCGTCCCGCGCGGATCTGGGGCCGACGGTTATGCTACCGCCCTTGGTTTTGCGTCGGTCATGAAAAAGCTCGGCAAGCGGGCGGATATTGTCGCCGCCGACGGACCGACCCCGGCTTCGCTGCAATTTTTGAAAAATCACGAAACGATTGCGAGCGACCTCGTGAACCTGCGCAAGCTCGTGATCGAGCTCGACACATCGAAGACGAAAGCGCGCGACGTCTCGCACGAAGAGAAGGATGGACATCTCCGCATCTCGATCACGCCTGACACCGGATTCTGGGCGATGTCGGACGTGCGTGTGCTGACCTCCGACTACCGCTACGACCTGGTCGTCTGCATCGGCGCGTCCGGACTCGAGGCCTGCGCGCATTTCTACGAACAGCATCCGGATTTTTTCTTCCGCACCCCGATCATCAACATCGACCACTCGCCGGCGAACGAGCATTTCGGACAGCTGAACGTGGTAGACCTGACGGCCGCTGCCTGCGGCGAAGTGTGTCATGATCTGGTCCACGCGATCGACCCCGAACTGCTCGACGAAGAAATCGCGACCGCCTTCCTGACCGGCATGATCGCAAAAACCAAGAGCTTTAAAACGAGCAACGTCACCCCGAAGACGCTGCAGACCGCGAGCGCGCTTATCGCCAGAGGCGCGCGCCGCGACGAAATCGTGAAGCGCCTGTACCGCACCCGCTCGGTCTCGACCTTGCGCCTCTGGGGCCGCGCGCTCGCCCGCCTCAAGTCCGCTCCGGACGCGCACCTGGTGTGGACCATGCTCTCGCAACAGGATTTCCTGCACGCGGGCGCGGACGAGTCCGAACTCCCGGACGTGGTCGACGAGCTGATCACGAGCTCGCCGCACGCAAGCGTGGTCCTGCTTCTGTACGAGGACCGGGACAGAAACGTCGCCGCGATCCTGCGCACCGAGCGACCGCACGACGCGATGCGGCTCGCCGCCCCGTTCCGTGCCGCCGGCACGCGCGAGGAAGCCCGCATGCGTTTCGTCGGCAAGTCCCTGCTCCAGGTCGAGCAGGACGTGACGCCGAAATTGATCGCCGCGATGAACGAATAATCAAAACACCCCGCCGCAGGCGAGGTGTTTTTTGTCGCGTTTATTGTCCGGACACCGCGTCCGTTCCGTCATCGACCGGTTGATCGGAGGTCACCTCTCCCCCGTCAACCGAGGTGGTGGCCCCCGTGTCTTCCTCGACCGGCTGCGGGATCGACGTCGTGGTTTCGCCGGCCTTCAGTTTGGCCAGGCGAGCCTGCACATCCTGGTTGTTCGGGTTCAAGTCGGCGACCTTCTGGACCTGCTCAAGCGCCTTCGTCAAATCGCCCTTGATCTCGTAGAGCGAGGCCAGGAACCAGCGAGCGTTCGCGTAGTCAGGCGCGAGGCCAACCACCCGTTCCAATTCCACTTGCGCGTCATCGTATTTCTTCTCCTGGATGAGCAGCATGGCGAGCTGGAAGCCGATGCCGACGTCGAGCGGGCTGTAGTTCCTGAGCGCGATCATGCGAGCCACGGCTTCGTCGAGCTTGCCCTGGCGTTCGTAGACAGCCGCCAGGTAGTAGTGCGCCGGCGCGTAGTCGCCCTTGAGCGAAATCGCCGTGTTCAATGCTTCCTCGGCTGCGGCCAGTTCCGTGGTTTCGTTGTCTTTGGCCTGCGCCGCCACCTTGGCGTCCGTCGAGCTCTTGAGTGCCGCCGCGCGATCCGCAACGATCAGATGCAGTTGCCCGAGCGAGGTGTAGGTCGCCGGATTGTTCGGTTCGAGCGTGAGCGCCTGCGTAAACGAGGCAGCCGCGTAGTCTTCGGCTCCACCGACCAGCGGCATCACCGTTTCGTAGGTGCTGGCGCGCGCCAACCAGTTCGCGACGTTATTCGGCGCGATCGAGGTCGCTTGCGTCGAGCTGTTGATCGCCGAGACCATCAGGTTCGACACCTGCGTCTTCTGGTCCGTGCTCATTTTGTCGATGGTCGTGTTGGCCTCCGCGATCACGTCGCGGGTGCGGGCGAGAAGCGCCTGCGCGAGGTTCCGGAAGTACACGTCCGAGAGCGGATTGTACGTGACGGCCTTCACCACCTTGTTCACGATCTCTTCCGAGGTCGCGCCGGAGCGGTCGGCTTGCACGGCCTGCGCGAAGGCGATCTCAGACGCATAGCGCCCGCCGGAGACGAACAGCGTGGACACGACGGCCACGGCCACCACGACGAAGGCGAAGGAGAACACGAGGCCGAGTTTGGGCGAACGCGCGAAATCCGATTCCTTCACCCGGGCGAGCGCCTGACTGGCCAGCAACCCGGAGAACAGCCAGAACAGGAAGGTGAGCGTCATGTTCGACGAGTACAGGATGTGCCCGGCGACCAGCACGGCCCACGCGGCGAAGACGACGTACGTGGCGCGCCATTCTTCGTGATCGCGTTCGCGGATGAGGCGTGCGAGCGCGAACAGGGCGAGCGCCAGCACCACGAGAGACCAGGCGATCGCGCCGGCGACCCCCATGGTCGCGAGCGTGGTCAACACCTGGGATTTGGCGCGGTCAAAACGCACGTTCCAGAACACCGTGGCGTTCACCTCGGTCGGACGGTATTTCGCATAGTCGTACACGAACGTGCCGGGGCCGGTCCCAAAGGCGACGCGCATCGGACTTTCGCTCGCGGCCTGGCGCGCGATGTTCCAACTGGCGGCGTAGCTCGGGCTGACCACTGACGGGACGGCGAGCTTGTAAGGCGACGGGAAAAACAGCAAGAGAATACTCACGAGCAGCACGATGAGCGGCAAAATGAACCGTCCCGGAGTCGCGAACTCATCGCTTTGCGTAAAGGCGAACCCGAGCAGGATCAACATCCCGACAATCGCCATGGCCGAGAGCACCCAGTAATCGACGCTGACCAACATGAGCAGCGCACAGGCGGTCACGACGATGATGAGGACGCGCGCGAGCATGCCAGCCGGTCCGGCCGGCAGCAACCCTTCTCCGCCTTTCTTTTCCACGATCCAGATGCCGATCCCGAGCGTCGAGACGATCAGGAGAAATTCGACGAGCGCGTTCACGGTTCCGACCGTGTTAAATCCCGTGGCATTGGTGAAGTCAAACGGAAGGAAATGCACCCCGTAGCTCCCAAGCACGGTGAACAATCCGGACAGCGCCGCCGAAAGAAACAGCGCGAAAAACAGTTTGCGCTGCATCGCCGTCTCGCTCGCCGCGTTCATGAGCACGTAGAAAAGCAGCACACAGCTCGCGAGCGTAAGAAAGCTCGTATACTCCTGCGAAGCCTGCCCGACCCAGGTCTGATAGCCAGCGAGCGAAAAAATAGAGGAGACAAGCACGAGTGCGAGGAATAGCACGGGAAACACGTTCAACCATCCGGTGCGCAAGCTGAATCGCTTCTCGACCACCATTCCGCCGAGCCAGGCGAGCAGGGCGATCGAGGTCAAAAGGACAAGCAGCGTCTGTTTGTTCACCTCGAGCGCGTCGACGGTAACGGGAAGAAAAAACAACGGAAGCAGGAACACGAGCAAAACGAGCGCCGCGCGCGTGACCATTTTATAAAAGCCAGCGCTCGCGAGCGGCGTCTTCTTTTTTCGCAAAGAAGGAACCGCGCGGGTGACCGAGGAAAGATCCATACAACCGCGGAGAAAAATGAATGAGGACGAAGATCGACCCTATTTTATCGAATTGGTGGCATCGACGCAACACTGCTACACTGTGGAAACTATGCAGGCCAAAAAACAGGTCGTGTTTGATCCCCAAAGTCTGCCGGCGGAAGCGGTGGCGCGCGTCGTGCGCGAGGCGCCAGTGTTGGCGTTTTGCCGTGACTTTCTGCGCGAGAATCCGGGCGCAGAGCTCTACCTGGTCGGCGGAGCCGTTCGAGACGCGATCCTCGGCGCGGACAATAAAGATTTTGATTTCGTCGTTCGTCACTTCGCGTCCGACGCGCTTGAATCCTATCTGCGGGAACGCGGACGGGTCGATATCATCGGACGGAATTTCGGGG
>CAZOPY010000076.1:0-5116 GCA_964581945.1 uncultured Gammaproteobacteria bacterium
CTCCGGGTCAGTATCGTCCGTCGCGGAATCCGCGTGCGGCGGTTCCAGCACCCCGGTGGGTCGCGGTAGGGCGTGGCCACCCAGAAGTCGAGCGATCTGGTCGGGCGTGATCGTCGGACCGACGCCGCATTTCTGCACGAGATCCCGAGCGAACACAGACGCCGTCCACAGTTGCGCCCGTCCGGCCCGGGCATTGTGATCGCGTCCCACGGATACGATGAGACCCTCTTTTCTCATCGTCACTTGAAACATTTGACCGGCGTTCCAGCGATCGCGAATCGCCTTGGCCAGTCTCGAGTTCAGCGGCGCGGTCGTCATGCCGATCCGTTCGCCGTTCGCCTCCTCGACCGCGATATGATCCGCGATGATGCCGAGCGAGCGCAGGATTGTTTGTCGCTGCTTGCCGCGTCCCCAGGTGGTTCCGATCGCGAAGGCCACGATCCTATCCTCTTTGGAGACCGTGTCTTCCGCGCTTGCGGCGTCAGGTCTGTCGGGCGGCGGTGGTTCCTCCGATTGCGGCGCGGCAGGCGCCGGCATCGCCTTCTGGGCGATCGCCTCGATGTGCAGCCCCGCCGGATCGCGAACGCCGGACTGCCAGCGATTGGCCAGCTCGTAGATGAGGTTCTCGTCGTGAACCAGCGTGGCTGGTTCCGGCAGGCCGGTTCCCGTGCTCGGGAGCCGTTCGTCGCGGATGCGATACTGGTTGCTGACGCCGTCGAGCGCGAGGAATCCGAGGCGGATCAGATCACGCAGGTTCGCGAGCGGATCGCCGGCGATCTCGTGCGGCATGAGCGCTCGCGCGAGCAGGATCGGCAGTCGGCCGCTCGTGTCAATGAGCTCCGCGAGGTCGAGCGCATCCATGAGATACGCATACTGGCCCGCGGTTAATGCTGCCGTCATGGACTTCTCCATCCCCGGTCCTGGACCTGGGGAGTGGCACCTTGCCAGAAAATCATCCGCGCGTCAATCCAAACGAAACACCCGCCAGAAGCGGGTGTGTGTCGTTACGCGGCCGGCGTTTCGGCGGCAGGAGCCGCGGCTTTCGCCTCGGCGCCCTTCTTGTCCGCCAGCTTGGCGCGGCGCTTGTTGCTGATGTTTGTGACCGCCTGCTTTTTTCCTTCGACCAGTTTCTGGTCAACGAGCAGGTTGTGCACCGACGCCGTGGGCTGCGCGCCCATCGAGAGCCAGTACTTCACGCGTTCCGTGTTCAGAACGAGCGCTTTGGTGCGCGGGTTGCGGTTGCCGAGAATCTCGACCGCCTTGCCCCACGGATCTTTGCGCTTGTCCACGACGATCAGTCGGAACAGCGGGTCGTTTTTCTTCCCCACGCGGGAGAAACGGATGGATAGCATAATGAGTTCGGGTTGATAGGTCTAAAGGTGAGCACGATCGACGGTGACGAGACTATAGAGGAAGGCTTGAAAATTGTCAAAGGGATCCGCTGGTATTCGATCACGAGCACAACATCCCTTTAACCGAAAACACCTCATGTGAATGGACGGCCTGGTGCGAACCAAGCCATTAACCCACGGAGATACTCAAGGCCATATCCCTACCCCTTTAATTTTTGATGGCTCGATGTTGGTGTGCGCATTTTAGAATTCCAAATGAAAAAGATGAAAATCACCTCAAGTGGAATGACGATAATCACAATAATGATCATCGCAAACTTGCTCAGCCAAGCGAAATCGTAGTTCGCGAATAATACAGGGCTCGATTGCCAGAGGTCCCAAATTGTATTGATGAGTGGTAACGTTGAAAAGGCAAGCGCAAGGCGGTATCCGATCTCCCATTCAAGAACGAAGGTCGTCAGTGCAGCGAGACCGATGACAAGGAGTACGCTCCAGATAATGATCCCTCTTTCAAACAGCGCAAGAGGGTATGCCCAAGACGTCTCAAGTTCGGCGCATGTGTCAAACTGAAATGAAAGAGTGGTTTCGTCACAAGTTGCAATTCTGTTTTGCGCTTCGTTGTGCCCGCGTACAAAGTTATAGAGAGTGTGCCCAACAAATATCAATTCGAGAGTCAGAAGACAAATGGACACCCAGCGAACGCTTTTTGATAGGAGATGAAATTTTTTCATATCGGGTGTTGAACCAAAGTAACCGGGTGATTTTTCTACACGAAGACAATATACACCGTTTACTGTGTAAGGTAAACCAAGTATTCCACGTCAGTTCAACCGGTGAGGGGAGGTGAGCCGTGAAGGTTTGTGTGAGAGACCCGGTCCAGGCGGCGCTCCGTTTCGGCGGCGCAACCTGGGAACCCGGCATCGGCTGGTGGACGCAATCCCCCGGTCCGACAACGCAAGGGATGCCGTTCAACGGACGGCGGGACGCGATCTACGTTCCGTCGAAGACGCGATTCGGCTCGGTTGTGTCCTCTGTACAGATCAGCGCGATACGATAGTCGCGAGAGCGAGCAAACTCGGATGTACACAGTGGATCCGAGCGAGAGGCCTTTGGGTTCTCTCGGACAGCGGTGAAGTCCAGACGGAGGACATCTGGAGCGGGTGCACCCCGCATCCGAACGCGCGTCTTCGCCGCGAGCTGCCGTTCCTTGCCGAGTGGCTCCGCCGCGAAGCCTCTCAGGATGCCGTTGCCTGGGAAGAGGAAGGGGAGCTCTGCTTTCTCTAGCTGACAGTACAGGACAAACCAGCCGCCGCACCGCCACCCGCCTTCGGGGTGGCTTTTTCGTTTCGAGGTTTTCCCCTTGCTCGAGGCATTCAGACAGGGCACACTATCCAGTGCTATGCCCGTCGTCCTCGCCTCCCATTTCGAAACCGTGATCGCCCAGGCGCCCGAACTCGTGCCGGAGCTCTCGCATGTTGTTCCTTCGCGCATCCTCGTCCTCGTCCACAAGATGGCGGCGGCGCGGCAGGGGCAGACGATGGGGTTGCGTCAGGCGCGCGGTGGGCGGGTGTACGAGCCGGTGTTTCCGGAAGTGTCGCATCGCGGGAATGACGTCTTGTACCTCATGGCGTTCAACCCGAGGATCTGTCTCGCGGACCCGGCCGTGCCGTGCGACCCGCTCGAGACGGTGATGCACGAGCTCTGGCATATCTCCCCGTCATGCGACGGAACGATTCGGCGCGCGAAACACGGGCGGAAGTTCAACGCGACCGTGAAAGCGCTCGCGCGGACGTTTCGCGAGCGCGGCGGGGAGGAGCTGCCGAAACTTCCGCACGACTCGACGATTGCGTTGCGCGATTGGAAGACGCGCGCAGAGCCGTCCATCGCGTACGTGCGCCGGTTCCCGCGCGTGTCGCTTGAACGCGCACTCGCACGCATCCGCTGGCAGCGCGCGTGGAGCGAAACGGATTTGCGCGAGCGGACGGCCGCGGCCGCGAAACTTGTTCCGCGCGTGTATCGGTATGTCTGTCCGATGGGACATGTGCTCGAGTGCCACGTCCGATTCGTGAAGCCACGCTCCTGCGCCACGTGCGCCCCGGTATTCGATCGGCGGTTTTTGTACAGACCGTTGTAAATGAAAACCACGGCTGGGCCGTGGGGCGATCAGGCCGCGGGAGAAGGTTCCGCGGCTTTTTGTTTGGGCTCGAACGGGGCGAGCGCGGCTACGCGCGAGCGCATCTCGCGCGCTTCGCCTACGAGCAGGAGCCCGGAGATGAACACGAGGAGCGCGATCCAGTCCGGAACGATCTCGCGCAGGAACACGAGCGAGAAGCTCCCGAACAGGTTCACCACACAGGCGGACACGAACATCCATCGCGGCAGATGACTCACTGCCCCCTCCTAGCGACGCGCGGTCGCGGTTGCTTCGATCTCCTCGAACTTCACGGACAACACGTTGCTCACCCCGTCGTCGCCCATGGTGACGCCGTACAGCACGTCGGCCTTTTCCATGGTGGCGCGGTTGTGAGTGATCACAATGAACTGGGTGAGCTTCGCGAGCTCCTCCAGGATGGCAGCAAACCGGATCGTGTTCGCTTCGTCAAGGGCGGCATCGACCTCGTCGAGCACCACGAACGGTCCCGGGTTCACGGCCATGATCGCGGAAACGAGGGCGATCGAGGTGAGCGCGCGCTCGCCGCCGGAGAGCAAATTGAGCGCTTTCAGTTTCTTGCCCGGGGGAGTCGCCTGGATATCGATCCCGACGATGCGATCCTCGCGCTCTTTGACCGCGTTCAGCAGCTCATCGATCGGCGCTTCCTCGACGGCGCGTTCAACCTCGCCCGTCTCGCTCATTGCGCGATCAAGGGCGACATCCGCGTCCTCGTCCTTCGTAATTTCTTCGCGCGTAAGTTTGATGAGCTCGCAGGATCCGCCGCCGAACAGGATTTTGAAAAACCGCTGGAACTCTTTGTTGATCTCGCGAAACGCTTTTTCAGATTGCGCGTGGATTTTTTCATCGAGTTCGTCGATGATCTTGCCGGTCGATTTCATTGCCTCGCGCAGATCTTTGACCTGGGCGTCGAGGAACTCAAAACGCGTGTTTGTTTCCTCGAACTCTTTGACGATCTCCGGATCGATCCCGCCGATGAGCTCCAGCTGGTAACGCAAACGCTGAATCTCGGGGTAGAGCGCCTCGGTATCCGCCATCTCGGCGGGGCGATTCGCTTTTGCCGCGAGGGCGAACGACTGCATCTGCTCGTCGATTTCGCGCGACAGGTTCTGCGAGCGCTCCTCGAGACGGGCAACCTCAATCTGCACGCCGTTCCTTTGGTTCTCGAGCAGATGAATCTTACGCTGTGCCTCACGCAGTTCGCGCTGCATGTCGAACAGCTCAGTGCGCTGTTCCTTTTCCTGCTTGGCGTAGGATTCGATCTCCTTTTCCAGGCGACTCAACTCGTCGCTCGCGATCGCGATCTCGCCTTTGAGTGCGGCCAGGCGAGAAACGAGCGCGGCGTCGGGCACAAAATCCTCCGGGCTAGGGCGTTGCAAGCGACCGAGCAATTTCGAGGAGCGGCTGTGGAGCTCGTCGATACGTTTCTCGAGCTCTTCGAGAGCCTTCATTCCTTTGAGGCCATGAAGACCTTTTGTCACCTCGTCGATCTCTTCGATAATTTTTGAAAGGGGAAGCGGAGCCCAGTTCGATGGCGAATGGACCTTGCCGAGTTCGATCTGACGCTGAATGTCGAACTCCTCGTCGCGGAGTT
>CAZOPY010000077.1:0-5105 GCA_964581945.1 uncultured Gammaproteobacteria bacterium
GTCGTGTGTCCGCTCATCGATCCGTCGGATAAGCTCGGCGCGAAATCCGTGACCGAGGTCGCGAAACGGTTTTCTAAATCGCTCAAGGGATGCCGCGTCGCCATGCTTCACGGACAGATGAAGAGCGCGGAAAAGGACGGAGTCATGAGTGCGTTCGCGCGTCACGAATTTGACGTGCTTGTGTCGACCACGGTGATCGAGGTCGGGGTCGACGTGCCAAACGCGACGGTGATGGTGATTATCGGTGCCGAGCATTTCGGCCTGTCGCAGCTGCACCAACTGCGCGGGCGCGTCGGCCGTTCAGACAAACCGTCCTATTGTTTTTTGTGTCCGGAGAATCTCACGGACGTCGCTCGTTCGCGACTCGGCGCGCTCGTCGCGTCGCAGAATGGGTTTGTCATTGCGGAAAAAGATCTCGAGCTTCGCGGGGGCGGGAACCTGTTCGGCAACGCGCAGTCCGGATTCCCGGATTTCCGATTCGCGACCGCGACGGACACGCCGGTCATCAAAAAAGCCCGAGACCGGGCGTCCACATTGATCGAACGGGATCCGCATCTCGAGCGCTATCCGCTGTTGCGCGAGCGCATCACGGCTGCCTTCGACGAAGCGCACCTAGAGTAACTCGCCGACGGTCGTGAGGCCGCGAACGGCAAGCGCCGATTGTTTCGGCGCATTTTTTTTCGGCACCATGGCGTGCTTGATGCCCAGGCGCCCCGCCTCCGTGAGCCTCCGTTCAAGCGCGGGGACCGAACGCACCTCGCCGCCGAGTCCGACTTCGCCGAGGTAGATGACCGGTTCCGCATCGGCATGTCCGGCTGCCGCCGAAGTGATCGCGGCGCACACCGCGAGATCCGCGGCCGGTTCCGCGAGTTCCATCCCGCCGATCACGTTTACGTACACATCCTGTTCGCCGAGTTTCAGCCCGGCGCGTTTCGAGAGAATCGCGCAAAGCATTTGCAAACGGTTCGCATCAAACCCCGATGCACGTCGGACCGGGGTGCCGTACACGCTTTTTTCCACAAGCGCTTGCACTTCCACGAGGAACACGCGCGACCCCTCAAGAACGGCGGTGACGACTGAGCCGGGCACGGCGACGCGTTCGGCGAGAAATCGTTCGGACGGGTTCGGGACGGGCACGAGCCCCTCTTTCGCCATCTCAAACACGCCGATTTCGTCCGTGGAACCGAATCGGTTTTTGCTCGCGCGCAGCAGGCGAAACGCATGCACCGGGTCGCCTTCGAGCGACAGGACGACGTCGACCAGATGTTCGAGCGTTTTCGGTCCCGCCACCGCGCCGTCTTTGGTGACCTGGCCGATGACAAGAATCGGCACCCCCGTGCGTTTCGCGCACTGGAGCAGGGCATTGGCCGCGTAGCGAACCAACGTCGGCGAGCCGGCGCCGGCATCGAGATCGGTCGAAGGGATGGTCTGAATCGAATCAACGACCGCGAGCGCAGGTTTGCGTTTCTCGATCGACGCGACGATCGTCTCCACTGGTTCGGCCTCCAGATATTCCACGCGATCGAACGGTTTTCCGAGTCGCGCGAAACGCGCGGCGAGCTGCGGCGCGGATTCCTCGCCGCTCACGTAGAGCACGTCCGGCATCGCGGCCGCCATCGCCGCGACGAGCGTGGATTTGCCGATCCCCGGTTCGCCGGAGAGCAGGATCAAACTGCCTTTCACGATGCCGCCGCCGATCACGCGGTCCACTTCGGAGATCTGGGTCGCGATCCGTTCGTGCGTCGTATCCAATACCGAAAGACGCGCTCCGGCTTTGGCAACCCCGGGCGCGACCTGTTTGACCGTTTGATTGTCTGACTCCTCCTGCACCGTTCCCCAGGCCTGGCATTCGGGACATCGCCCGGCCCACTTGGGGAATTGCGCGTCGCACTTGGTGCAGACGAACATACGATATTGAGTTTATTGAGTTCCCCCCGACGCGGTGCAAAATTCTGCGTAGATTACTCCGGCGGCCGCGGCGTATTCGGCGGCGTGTTTGCCTGCGCCGTTATAGGCACACATTTCGGAGGCAATGTCGTTGGCAATTTTTGGATCGTTCAAATTCGTTTTGATGAGAAGCGCGGTTGCCGTTATTGAATTGGTGAGCCCCGTCGGGGTCGAGGTGTTGAAATACTGGATGCAGGCGCTGGAGGCAATTTGGCAGGATTTGCAGCCAAGATCCAATCGACAATGCGCTGACGAGATGAAACTATTATCCGGAGGCCAAGAAGAGGACACATTCCCGTTGCAGCTGCTTGTTTTTGCGGCGCTCACATGCTCGGCGGCATATGCGGTGCAGCAGTCGGCCTGACCAACGATCGCTTCGAATGTGGTCGGCATGAATTGTGATGGTCCGATTTCTCCGCACGGACCCGTATTAGAACCGTAACTAACATTTCCACCGGTCTCTTCTTGTAAATGTGCTGCAATGAGGATTGGATCTACGCCGCTGGAGGCCGCCGCCGCATTGACGGCATCGGTCAGTGTTTGCGTCCATCCCGAAGGTTTCGTAAGCGTAGTCGCGGTACATTTTTTCACGGTTCCCTTCACATCCGGACAATCCGCGAGGTTTGCAACGATATCTTCCTCGATAAGAATCGGGGTGACGAATTTAATGTTCAGGGCGCTGAAATAAGTGAGCTGCGGGTTTACTGTGAAAAGGATCACAAATGCGAACATGAGCAGGACGAGGCCTGTGACGGCATTGACCATGCGTTTTTTCGCGGCGGCGATGTTTCCGGTTCCAGATGCGAGTACATACTGGACTCCACCAATCATGATCATGACGATAGTGACTATGGCCGCGAATCCAAGCAGATATTCATAAAGTCCAGCGATATAGCGGGGAAGGTAGTCAACACTGATGTAGCCGCTATTTTGAACGATTTGGCTGAATGACACCGTCGGAATGTTTACATTCAGAACCGGGCCCACATAATTTGCATTTTCGGCCGTCGATTGCGCAATGACAACTCCCGTGCGCCAAGCGAAGGCAAGCGCGATCGAGAAACAGATGAGTAGGCGGTGAAAGCGCATATCACGGCGTGGTCGCGGCAAGCGCCGCGCGGACCTTGGCGATCAATTCGTCGGTCGTGATGGCGCCGACCACGCGGTCGTTCGGGAAGAACAGGGTCGGGGTCGCGGTCAGTTGGAGCGCCTCGCCCTCTTCGAAATCGCGGCGCACGAGCGGGAGCGTGTCGCGGGCGTCGTAGCACTGCTTGAATTTGTTCACGTCAATGCCGATCTGCTGTGCGATCGTCGGAAAGCTCGCCTCGGAAAGCGACACCTGCTGCGCGAACAGCTCGTCGTGATACTCCCAGAATTTTCCCTGCTGCCCGGCGCAATGCGCGGCGATCGCGGCGGGGGTCGCGAGCGGATGCAAACTTTCGTTCGGAAAATTTTTCCAGACGATCTGGACGTCCGGAACCGTACGCAGCATGACGTCGATCGACGCGGCCAGGTCCTTGCACGGCGTGCATTGAAAGTCCCCGAACTCCACGAGCGTCAGCTTGGGATCCGCCGACCCCTTTTTCGGATTCACGATGCTCACGGTCGGCGCGGTGATCGTCGTGGTCGAGACGGCGGCCGTATTGTTGTTTGGACCCGTGATCGGCTGCAGGCGGAGGACGAACAAGAAAAAGACCACCCCCGCGATAAAGGCGGCGGTGAACATGGTCAACCAGCGGTGGCGCACGTCCTGCATATTATTTCAGTTTGATGCTCTCAAGCTGGCCGGTTTGGGCGTTCGAGAAGAACAGGGTGGAATCGTCGGCGGAGACGCTCAGATTCGCCATGTCCGTGTCCTTGTCCGGTCGCGCGATGAGCGTGGCTCGGCCGTTCGCGAGATCGATTTTGTACACGTCGTCCGGCGTTCCGGCGGCAAGCGATCGCGACAGACCCGCGTTCGGCTCCAGAGAGCGGGGGACGCCGCAGTAGATGGTGGTGTTGTCGGAGAAGGTGCACTTGTCGACCCAGGTGTTGATCCCGAGCGAGCGACGATCATCCCCGAGCGTGTTGGTCGAGCCGCTCGTGACCCACAGGAGCGGACGATAATCGCTGATCGTCCCGGAGACCGAATACAGGATCGTGTCGCCGCGCGGGTTCCACCGCGCGTCGAATCCAAGTCCCTCGACGATCAGCCCTTTGTAGTTCTCGTCGTTTTTTCCGATCGGGATGATCATCTGCCGATCGAAACTCGACATGGCGTCGCCGGTCGCGGAGAAGGCGACCACCTGATCGTTCGGCGACGGGTTCACCTGGACCTTGTCCGCGTTGTTCCCAAGCGCCTGAATCGCTTCCACGTGCGAGCCGTCATCGTCGCTGATCACGAGTTCCCGGTTGTCCGGATCCAGTCCGACACTTTTTGCAAAGAGCTGGTTGGTCGCCGGGGAAAATTCGAAATCCTCCCAGTGTTCCGGGAGCGTGACCTGGGTTTCCGATGCAAAGTCATACACCACGTTCGAGCCGTCCGGGAATTCGAGTACGGCCTCGTTCGCGTCCTTGTTCCAGGCGACCGAGGAAACGGACGGGAATTTTTTATCCGAAAGCCGAATCACGTCGCCGCTGTTGTCGATCGCGTAGAATTTGCCGTCCGCCGGGTCGTAATAGTTCATGCTCTGGCCGTCGGAAGCGAGCTGGACGTTTGAAACCGAGGTCGGGGTCAGGATCGTGGTCTTCGTGATCCCGCCATTGGCCACCGGCGAGGGCGGCGGGAGCGTACCGGGCGGGGTGTTGGTCGGCGGGACCACGTTTTGTCCGCCGTTGCCGGAGGTCGGCAGTCCGCCCGTGGTTCCGCCGGTGTTGCCCGGCCCCACGGTCGCGGGCGGCGGAGCCGGTCGGAAAAACGCCCAGTAGATCCCAACGCCGATCGCGAGAACCGAGGCGACGAACAGGGCGACGAGGGCGATCTTTTTTACGCGGTCAGACATAGCGGAGATTACTGCGCGCCGATGGCGCTAGTGATGACGTCCATGAACCCACTGCGAAGCGCGGGGTTCGTGAACAGTTCGTACGTCGCGACGATCCCGAGCACCGGCGCCAGGAACGGCCGAAGCAGGATGATGCGGCTGACGAGACACAGCAGGCCCAGCACGTACACGCCGACC
>CAZOPY010000078.1:0-5102 GCA_964581945.1 uncultured Gammaproteobacteria bacterium
ATGCCCACCTCCACAAAAATATTGATTGCGGTCGGATTTATCGTGGTTCTTGCGCTTGGAGGAATCGGCATCTGGGTGTGGATGTCGATCCAGCCCCCGCAGGTCGCGAACGTCCAGCCGCCGGGAAACACAACAAACCATCCGGTCAACAATACGCCGGCCAACCATCCGCCAACCAACACCCCTCCGACCAATACTCCGCCGGTCAACTCGCCGCCGTTTACGGGTCAGCTCGTTCCGGGTCGCGACAGCGACAGCGACGGACTGACGGACGTCGAGGAGACGCTCTACGGCACGAACGCCCGACTGCCGGATACGGATGCGGACAGCTTCCTTGATGGGAATGAGGTGTTCCATACTTACAACCCACGCGGAACCGCGCCGGGGACGCTGCTTGAATCGGGACTTGCGAAAGCGTACACGGACGGTATTTATTCCATGCTGTATCCGGCCGCCTGGAGCGTGAAACCGGTCACAGGTCAACCGACCGGCGCCGTGTTCGTCGTACCGAGCGGCGAAACGATCACGGTCTCGACGGAATCCAAGGACGCGTCGATGTCGCTCGCCGACTGGTATGTGAAAGCGAATCCGGGTGCCTCACCCGCGACGCTCACGAGCAGCCAAAGTCTGAACGGCTACGCTATGTTGGTCACGCAAGATCAGCTGGCGGCCTACCTCGATCTTGGAACATCGGTCGTCACGGTCAGTTACGCGACCGGGGTCAAACCGACCATCGACTACCTGACCACCTTCCAGATGATGACAAACAGCGTTCTCAAACTGTGATCACGGCGGAGCTGAACCAATCGTCGCTGCCAAAGGGAGCGCGGTTGTCCCCGACGCTCGTTTCGCGCGTTATGCGCGAGACCGCGCGCGGGATGCGCCGAACGCGCGCCGCGCGACTGTCCGTCGCGTTCGTTTCGCCGCGTGACATGCGTCGACTGAACCGCGTCTATCGCAAGAAAGACAAGGTGACGGACGTGCTCGCGTTTCCGCTTGAGGGAGAGGTGGCCGGCGAGGTGCTCATCTGCTTCGCGCGCGCGAAAACGCAGGCGCGCGAACACGGGCACACCCCGCGCGAAGAGGTGATCACGCTTCTTGTCCACGGGACGCTTCACGTGTTCGGTTACGACCACGAAACTCCGCGTGACGCCAAGCGGATGTTTCCGCTCCAGAGCCGCATCTTGAAACATCTCGGCATCGTATGGCAATGATTGAACCTGCACGATTCGTTCGAAGCGTCCGCCATGCCTTGCGCGGCGTCGCCGTCGTGTTTCAAACCGAGCAAAGTTTCCGCGTCCAGGTGTTCGTCGCCGCCCTGGCGCTCTTGTTGCTCGTTGTCGTACCGGTCGGGACGGTCCAGACTACCATCGTCCTCATCATGATCGCCATGGTGCTCGTGCTTGAGATGATCAACAGTATTTTTGAGCGGTTGGTCGACACGTTTAAGCCCCGGCTGCACCCAATCGTCGGGGAAATCAAGGACATCATGGCCGGCACGGTGCTGGTTGCCTCGATCGCGGCGGGGGTGATCGGTCTGGTCGTGTTCGTCCCGCCGCTCCTCCGGTTGATTTGAGGGAGGGAAGGGGCTATACTTCGCTTACGCTATGGCTGAGGAAATTATCACCGGGTTAGACATCGGTTCGCACGCGATCCGGGTCGCCGTGGGCCAACCGGTCCCGGCGGAGGAAGGGAAATCCCAGATTCACATCATCGGCGCGGTCGAAGTGCCGTCCGAGGGGGTGAGTAAGGGATCCGTCACCAGCATCGAGGATGCGGTTTCTTCGGTTTCCAAAGCGCTTGAGCAGGCGGAACGGCTGACCGGCATGCCGATGGGCGGCGCCTGGGTCGCCATCAGCGGGACCCATATCATGGCCCAGGAAAGCAAAGGGGTGGTCGGGGTCGCGAAGCACGACGGCGAAATCCGCGAAGAGGACGTTGAGCGCGCGATTGAAGCCGCCCGGACCGTCGCCATGCCGACCAACTATGAAATTCTTCACGTCATCCCGAAGAGCTTTACCGTGGACGGCCAGCGCGGGATCAAAGACCCGGTTGGGATGAACGGGATCCGTCTGGAAGTCGACGCGCTCATTATTCAGGGCCTGTCTTCGCAAATTAAAAATCTGACCAAGTGCGTGTATCGCACCGGATTGAACATCGAAGATCTCGTGTACTCGGTGCTTGCGACGGCTGAGGCGACCGTGAGCCACAAACAGAAAGATCTCGGCGTGTGTGTCGTAAACATCGGCTCCTCGACCACGAGCCTCGCCATTTTTGAGGAAGGGGACGTGCTCCATACCGCCGTCCTTCCGATCGGGTCCGGGCACATCACCTCGGACATCGCGATCGGTCTGCGCACCTCGCTCGAGGTCGCCGAGCAGATCAAGATTCGGTACGCATCGGCCAATCCGGACGACGTGAACAAGAAGGATGAGATCAGCCTGCTCGAGGTGGGGTCCACCGAGGACGAAACCGTGAATCGCAAATACGTCGCGGACATTACCGAGGCGCGCGTGGCGGAAATTTTTGAAAAGGTGGACGCCGAACTCGCCAAGGTCGACCGTTCCGGGATGCTTCCGGCCGGGATCGTGCTCACGGGCGGCGGGGCCAAGCTTGCCGGCATGCTGGACGCGGCCAAAAAGCACCTGCGTTTGCCGGCGTCGCTCGGAACGCCGATCGGGGTCACGTCGGTGGTCGAACGCATCAATGATCCGGGGATGTCGACCGCGATCGGTCTTGTGCTCTGGGGTCACAACATCGCGTCCTCCGGCAACGAAGGGAAGATGGGCAAGGTATTTGGCAAACTCAAAAACGTCGGCAAGGTCGCGAGCGGTTTGGGCAAGTGGTTCAAGTCGCTGCGGCCGTAAATGCGAACGGTAGGGCGGGCTCTTGACGGGTCCGCTTTTTTCGTATAGCGTAAAACAGTTGCGGCCCATCCTCGAAGTTGGAGGGTGCGGGCGATCGACAGCGCGAAGAAACGGCTCGGTAAGCGGACGGCCTGGGTATACGCGTGCCGACGCGTCCTCCGGCCCGATCCAGCGGAACACAACAAATGGGTGTTGAGCGGGTCTCCTCCCCGCACGTTCCTCTGGTGAACGTCGTCCGTCGTGACCGGGGGCGAACATGCGCCTGCCCTGCGTCTGTCCATCGGCTGCCGAATGGAGTCGGCGACGGACAGATGAGTTCGCCTGGCAAACAGGGTTGCTTGCGTCCCTGCCAGGAAGCTCCCACAGGGGCCCGTGGAATAAACCACACCGTTTCAACGCCACGTCCGCGCCGCCTTCGTTCGATGATGCGGCCGCACCCTCTCCACGCGCCAACCCACCGGTTACGGCGCGTTTTCTATTTGACAGACTTTTCCATGCGTCCTAAGCTATTTTCGATTTCCACAACCATGTGCCCAAACTGACGAAAAAAATTGCTCAAGCTGAACACCTAACTCAGCCAATTGAACACCTATCTATGGCTGCTGAAGTGAAACCGGACATCGAGACGTTCGCCAAGATCAAAGTGTGCGGCATCGGGGGAGGCGGCGGGGCCGCGCTCAACCGCATGATTACGGACAAGATCAAGGGCGTGGATTTTATCGCGGTGAACACCGACGTGCAGGCGCTCCACCATAACTTGGCGCCGACAAAGATCGCCATCGGGAAAACGGTCACGCGCGGTCTCGGGGCCGGGATGAATCCGGAGCTCGGGCGTCGGGCGGCCGAGGAGAACGCGAACGAGATCCGCAACGCCTTGAACGGCGCGGACATGGTGTTCCTGACCTGCGGACTCGGCGGCGGAACCGGGACCGGTGCCATCGGCGAGGTCGCGAAACTCGCGAAGGACATCGGCGCCTTGACGGTCGCGGTCGTGACCAAGCCGTTCGCGTTCGAAGGCGCTCAGCGCCGTCGTCTCGCAGACGAAGGGTTCAATCAGCTGATCCAATACGTGGACACCGTGATCACGATCCCGAACGATCGCGTGCTCCAGATCATCGACAAAAAAACGTCGCTCATCGATGCGTTCAACATCGTGGACGACGTGCTGCGTCAGGGTGTGCAGGGGATCTCGGAACTCATCACGATTCCGGGCCTCATCAACGTGGACTTTGCGGACGTGAAAGCGATCATGGAAAATGCGGGGTCCGCGCTCATGGGTATCGGACGGGCGACCGGCGAAAATCGTGCGGTCGAGGCGGCCAAGCAGGCGATCGCCTCGCCTCTCCTCGAGCTGTCGGTTGATGGCGCGAAGGGGATCCTGTTCACGATCACCGGCGGACGGGATCTCGGCATGCACGAGGTGGCGGAAGCGGCCAAGGTCATCACCGGTTCGGCGGACGAGGATGCCAAGGTGATCTTCGGCGCGAACATCGACGAAAATCTCAAAGAAGAAGTGCGCATCACGGTGGTCGCCACCGGATTCGATCATCACGAACGCCGCCGTTCTTCCGGCGCCGTCGAGGTGCAGGCGCAATCGACCTGGAGTCCGAACTCGTTCTTGCGCGTGCGCGAGGACGAGGACAAGCGCAAGGCTCCCGCGGCTCAGCCGATGATGTCCGGCGGCGGCTCCGGCTTTGGCTCCAAACCAAAACCGGTCGTCGAGGAACAGCCGCGGTACGCGCCCCCGCCGCCACCTCCGGCCCCGAAGCCGGTCGTGCGCCCGGCCCCGCCGCCACCGTCTGCGGCCGAAGTCGAAGAAGAGGAACTGGAAATCCCGGCCTTCATTCGCAAAAAAATGATGTAGGACCAAGCGGGCACAGGGCCCGCTTTTTGGTTTGTCAGAACCGATATGCTCGGGTAAGGTGCCCGCGGGAGGTTGCCATGATTCAGGTCGTTCGCGTCGCCTCAACGGAGGAGCGCGATGGGGTCGGGGAAGCGCTGCTCTACGACATCCGCCGGACGCTCGGGCTCACGTCGATCACCGGCGTGCGCACGACGCGCGTGTACCGCCTCGAAGGGGTCTCGGAAGACGAGGCCCGGACGTTCGTCGGCCGCGTGCTGTGCGAGTCGATCAACCAGATGATGCGGCTGAACGAGCCGATCGTGAGGGACGGCACCGTCGTCGAGGTCGCGTACAAGCCCGGGGTGATGAACCCCGAGGCCGCCTCCATCGTG
>CAZOPY010000079.1:0-5096 GCA_964581945.1 uncultured Gammaproteobacteria bacterium
TGGAACCCGGTGGCAAGACCATGAAGACCTTTCCGACTTGGAAAACCTTGACCTTTTGCGTGTACCCCACAGGCGACGACCTTTCAGAGACTGTCGAGTCCAGCGGGTCGCAGATCCCCGGAGTTTACCGCAAAATTGTAGCGCGGCTGACTCTCGCGAAGGAGCCGGTCAAGTACGAACTCGTGCGGGCCTCCGGCCGTGATCTCGGGATCACGGCAGCCGCCAGGCGGACTACGATCATCGCCATGGCGAGCAAGTATGGCCTCGACAACTGCCCGCCCGAGCTCGGCCCGCAGCTCCGGCGGCAGTACCAGGACCAGAGGAAGGGCGAGGTTCTGTGGATCGCCATGGATCCCATCGAGGACGCCGACGCCCTCATCGATGAAGAGGATCTGCACGTGTTCTGCGTCGGGCACGAGGGCGGTGACTGCTGTCTCACTGTGTTTGACGGCAACCCCGGCATCCTATGGCATCCCGACCACGTGTGGGTCTTCGCCCGTCGTAAGGCCGCGTAGCCCGAACAACTTCATCCCGAGCCACTGAGACTCAAGACGGAGTCTCGGCACGCAACGCTCGGGACTCCTTCCGAGATTCGAGATCGGCTCGGGTTTCAGAAGGAGTCGACAGCAGATTCCTACCCCGGTGGCCCTAGACAGGCTATTTCCAAGCAATCCCGCTTGGAACCCGGTGGCGACGACCATGACGAAGACATTCCCAACCTGGAAGACCTTGACGCTCCGCGTTTATCCCACAGTCGACGACCTCGCGAAGGCCGTCGAGGCCAGCTGGTCGACGATCAACACCTACGCGGGCCATATCATGGCGAAGATGCCGCTCGCCAAGGAGCCAATCGAGTACGAGCTCGTGCTCGCCTCCGGTCCCGATCTCGGGATCACGAAGGACGCCAAACTGACGATGATTTTCGCGAAGGCAAGCGAGCACGGTCTCGAAAAGTGCCCGCCCGAGCTCGGCCCGCAGCTGCGTCGCGAGTACAGCGATCAGCCCAAGGACGAGTTTCTGTGGATCGCCATGGACCCCATCGCGGACGCCGACGGCCGCCTGGGCATGTTCTACGTCGGGCACGATGGCGTCGGCCGCTGCCTCGATGCGAGCTACGACGGCGCCGACAGCCTGTGGAATCCCGACATCGTGTGGGTCTTCACCCGCCGCAAGCAGTAACAACTTCATCCCGAGCCGCGTCGCTCCACACGGGAGTCCGACGTGAAACTCGGGACTCCACCCGAGGTTCGAGATGGCTCGAATTTTAGGTGGAGGCAGCATGTGTGTAGCGGTCAACGCGTCCGGCCTCACCCGGCTTCGTGTGAGTGACCTCCCCATCAAGGGAAATCGTAATCTTCGTGAGGGCGACCTCTACGTGCAGGAGGTCGACCGTCCCGATTCGGAATACAGTTGCATGCGGTGGTGGGCGATCGTGTATCGTGCCAGCACCGGGGAGGTGTTCAAGGTCAGCTCCTGGGACAGCGAGAACTCTGGGTACTCCCCAGAGCTTCCGCACGGGAAACTACCCGACAATATCGTCGTCTCCTGAGACGCGTCCGCTCCGCTGGAGCCCTGACGTGAAACTCGGGACTCCTTCCGAGATTCGAGATCGGCTCGGGTTTCAGAAGGAGTCGACAACAGGCTCCTTGAAACCGGCGGCTTCTGGAAAAGCCAAAGCCGAGCACTCCCGCTCGGAACCCGGCAGTGACTGTCATGGACTGTTCCATCGTGACCCGTGCTGACTTTATTCATGCGTTGCTCGGGGCTCTTGTCTGCACAGGTTGTTGGCTCGCGGTAGTAGCGGTGTGGTGTAAGTTTCATTTTTCAGAAGGTTTGTACGTCGTGGCATGCATCGCGGCGCTCTTCCTACCGATGGTGCTGGATAAGATGTTCTTTGCGAATCAGTGCGATCTGCATCCTGAATGTTTCGCGGGGTGTGCTTGCTCAGAAGAATATTTCAAACTTCACCCGAGCTAAGGAGGCTCACCAGGAGTCTCCGACACGACACAGCTCGGGACTCCTTCCGAGATTCGAGATCGGCTCGGGTTTCAGAAGGAGTCGACAGCAGATTCCTAACCAACCGGGGGACCTAAAAGAAGCCACACCGAGCAATCATGCTCGGCCCCGGCGGTGATACAGATGACCACCAAGACGTTCCCGACCTGGAAGACCCTGACCCTGGTCGTGTACCCCACGGTCTACGATCTTGCGAGGGCTGTCGCGGCCAGCGGGTCGAAGATCGGCACCCACGCCGGGCAGATCATGCCGAAGATGTCGCTCACCATGGAGCCGGTCGAGTACGAGCTCGTGCTCGCCTCCGGCCGCGATCTCGGGATCACGGAGGGCGCCAAGCCGACGACGATCTTCGCGAAGGCGAGCGAGCACGGCCTCGGCAAGTGCCCGCCCGAGCTCGGCCCACAGCTCCGTCGTGTGTACACCGACCAGCCCTGGGCTGAGGCTCTGTGGATCGCCATGGATCCCATCGCGGGCGCCGACGGCCTCCTGTACGTGTTCGAGGTCGAGCACGGTCTCGGCGGCCACTGGCTCGACACGCGCGAGGTCGGCGCTGCCTACCTGTGGGGTCCCGACTGCGTGTGGGTCTTCACCCGCCGCAAGTAGTAACCACTTCATCCCGAGCCGCGTTGCTCCACAAGGGAGCCCGACACGCGCATTCGCTCGGGACTCCTTCCAAGATTCGAGATGGGCTCGGGTTTCAGAAGGAGGGTTCTCTCAACCTTCGTCTGGACACGTCGCTTCGGCGGCGTGTCTTGATTTATTTTTCGGAGTGATGTATATTTCTGCTCCGTCGTGGAGATGTAATGGATGAGATGACGATCAGCGACATCTGGGGTGGGTTCTCTCTGCTCGGTGGGCGGGAGGCGCAGTGTGATCTGTATCGGGTTTTGCCCTGGCAGGAGGGGCTGCTCATTCTGGTGATCGACGGGCATGGGCCCGACGGCGCCAAGGCGGCTCGGATGGTCCACGATCATCTGCCCGACGCTCTCACGACCGCGCAGTACGCGATCGGGCGTGAGCCCTTCGCGGTTCGCACGGCCTTCCGCGCGCTCGACTTTCTGATCGAGCTCAACTGCGACGGCGGCGCCTGCGTCACCCTGATCCATGTCCAGCCCAAGGTCATGTTCCTGGCCTGGGTCGGCGACACGCAGGCCAAGCTGACCACGCGTCAGACCATGTTCGAGCTGAACCACGAGCATCATCCGGACGATCCGTTCGAACGGATGCGGCTCGACGCGCTCGGCGCGCACATCGTCCGTCGCCGGATCCATGTCCGGCCCGGGGTGAAGCCCGGGATCCAGGTGGCTCGGAGTCTCGGCGACGGCCGCTACGGAGAGCTGGTCTCTCCGGACCCGGACTGGAAGCGCATCCCGCTCTCGCGCGGAATGCAGCATCTGCTGATCGGCACCGACGGCCTCTGGAACGTGATCGACGATCCGATGCTCGCCACCCAGACCGCGCTCTCCTGGCTGCTCGGCGTTGCCGGCCATCCGGTCGAGACGCTGCGCCGCGAGGTGCACGAGCGCGGTCCGATCGACAACGCCACCGGCGTCCTGGTCGATCTCCGTCCGTTTCTCCCTGCCTCGTCTCTCTCCTAGCTGGGTGCTCTCATCATGCCCCTTGAGCCCGCCGGGGGAGGGACGAGGCCCCTCTTCCCGCCTGGCCTCACGGTCCGGCGGTTTTTCGTTGACGCGGAGGGGGAATTCTGGTATGAACTACGGAGCTTCGGAGTGTTCATGGATCCTCTTCGCGTGTTCGGCGTCATCGCCGAGATGTCGCAGCGCGAGCCGGCGCTGCTCTCGAAATCCGTCGAGGTGCTCCTCGCGCAATGGGAGCGCGGGCTGACGCAGGTGATGCTCGACGGCGATGAGGTGATCGCGCACGCGACGCTCTGGCGCCTGATCGAGGACGAAGACTGGCACGAGCTCGGCACGGTCTGGGTCCGTCCCGACCGCCGCGGCCACGAGCTGTCCGCGCAACTGTACCGCGAGCTGTTCGCGAGGCACCCGGGGCTCAACATCCTCGCGACCACGACGGTCGCCGCATCCATCAAGATCGGCGCGCATGTCGGGCTGAAGATGATCCCCTACAACGCGCTCCCCGAGCGCATCCGAGCCGCGACCTGCTGCTGTCCGCGTTCGAAGACCGGCGTCGACGACAACCGTCGCTGCCAGCTGCGCGAGCAGAGCTGCTTCGTCCGCGTGACGTCCGAAACCTGGTGCCGCCTGGGCCACCCGCCGACCCTCTGGCATCCGCTCCTCCCCGAGGACATCCCGGGCGTCCTGCCCGACCTCCGCCCTCCGCCGTGACCTCGTGTCGCGGCTTTTCGTTTGCTTGCTTGCTCGCGCGCAGACCGGGGGCTGTCTGCCCCCGCTTTGACTCGCAAGCCACACTCGCCTATCCTGTAAGCGTTATGCCTTACGATCATCAAGCGGTTGAAAAGAAATGGCAGGAGCGTTGGGAGCGCGAGGAGCCTTGGCGAGTTGCCGAGGACGCAGCTCGCGCGGAGCGGAAGATGTACGTGCTCGACATGTTCCCGTATCCGTCGGGGGCGGGTCTTCACGTCGGGCATCCGAAGGGGTACACGGCGACAGACATCATCTCGCGCAAGCGGCGGATGCAGGGGTTCTATGTGTTGCATCCAATGGGATGGGACGCGTTCGGGTTGCCGGCGGAGAATTATGCGATCAAGGTTGGGGTACATCCGCGCGAGACGACCCGCAAGAATATTGAGACGTTTACGAAGCAGATCAAGTCGCTCGGTTTCTCGTACGACTGGTCGCGAGAGATTGCGACGTGCGATCCGGAGTACTACAAGTGGACGCAGGCGCTGTTCTTGCAACTGCTCGAACAGGACCTCGCCTACCGCGCGGAAGCGGCAGTGAATTGGTGTGAGTCGTGTCAGACCGTTCTTGCGAACGAGCAGGTCGTCGATGGCGCGTGCGAGCGCTGCCACAATCCGGTCGTGCAGAAACAGATGGCGCAGTGGTTTTTCCGCATCACAAAATTCGCGCAGCCATTGCTCGATGAGATCGAGAAGCTCGATTGGCCGGACCACATCAAGGCAATGCAACGCAACT
>CAZOPY010000080.1:0-5083 GCA_964581945.1 uncultured Gammaproteobacteria bacterium
CCGCAATCCTTCCCTGCCGGGCAGTTTGGATCGGTCGCGCCGTACACCTCCTGCTGGTCCGTGAGGCCGTCCGAATCCGAGTCGTTCAAATAGGCGCTCGTCTTGAACACGTACAGCTCGTCGTAATCCATAAGGCCGTCGCCGTCGGTGTCCGTCACCTTCTGCTCCTCGGCCAGTTTGGTTTCCCGTTGGGTGAGGGTCTGAAATTCCGGACCGGTGTAACTCGCGAGCTGTTCGTCGAACGGCCGGCGGATGCTGGCCGGAAGATTGATGGCTCCGAGAACGGCGCCGACCAGACCGATGACAAGGATCAGCGCAAAACCAACCTTCTCCTCCAGCGAGAAGGTTTTTTTCCGCCGAAGCTTCACCGCACCGGAATCATCCATAAGGCGTATGCCCAGTATATCAAAGAGCTCCACCCGCAGGTAGAGCTATTTGTGCGTAACTTTGCCGATCTTTGAGCCGAATGCACGCCAGTCGTCAATGGTCAGCGTCTCGGCCCGAGCGCGCGGGTCTTTTCCGAGCTCCGACAGGATGATTTTGGCCTGTTCGGATGAGATTTTGCCGCTCGCGGCGAGATTGTGATGGAGTTGCTTGCGCGGGGAGCTGAATCCGGCCTTCGCGAGCGCGATAATCGGCTCCACTTCCCTCGGATCCCCCGTGACCTGGAACGAAACCACCGCCGAACCCACCTTTGGCATGGGCCGAAACGCCCCGCGAGGCACGTTCACGACCTTTTTCACGTCCGCATACAGCTGGCAGACCACCGAAAGCAGGCTCATATCCGGCGGTTTGGCGACGATGCGGTCCGCCACTTCGCGCTGGACCATGAGAACCAGGCGAGAAGGCCGCGGTTCCTCGCTCAAAAATTTTTGGATCACCGCCGAGGTGATGTTATACGGGATGTTGGCCACCAGTTTGTAGCGTGGGCCCGGAAGCTCCTTTTTTGGGACCGAGAGGATGTCGCCTTCGACCAGCCGGATCCGATCTGAAAATCGCTCGACGAGTGGAGCGATGAGATCATGGTCGGCTTCGACGGCGGTCACCGTCGCTCCTGCCTCGATGAGCGCGGCGGTCAGCACCCCCGTGCCTGGGCCGATCTCGAGCACGTTTTCGCCGGGGTGAATTTCCGCGGCCGCGATAATCTTTTGGATCACCGACTGATCTTGCAAAAAATTCTGGCCGTAGGATTTTTTGGCGCGTGGAAGGGTCATACGCGCACGCTTCCCTGCCGAAGCACGACGATCTCCCCGCCTTCTTCTTTGATCAATGTGGACGGTTTGCGATGCGGCAGCGCGCCGACATCGATGAGGCATCCGACGGGGCTCGGCAGGTCGATCTGTTTGCGAAACGCCCTGACCGAATAGCAGGCTGGCTGACCGGACACGTTCGCGGAGGTCGCAACGATCGGTCGGCCGAGGCGCTTCGCGAGCGCGCGAGCGATCGGGTGCGAGGACACGCGGATAGCGATCGTTCCATCGGTGCGGACGACGCTCTTGGCCAGCCCGCGGCGCGCGGACGCAACGACCGTCAGCGGGCCGGGCCAGTGTTTTTTGGCGAGCTGGGCGACCTCGGGCTCGAGCGCGGCGTAGCGATCGACCATCGCCCGGTCCGCGGCGATGAGCGGGACGCTTTTCTTTGTCTCGCGTCCTTTCAACGCAAAAATCTTTCGGACCGCCGCCTCGTTCGTCGCGTCTGCGGCGAGGCCGTAGGACGTCTCGGTCGGAAACACAACGACGCCGCCCTCACGGAGGACGGCGACGGCCTGCGACAGGATGTCATTTCGCTGGGACATGCCGCTGAAACCATTCAACTGTTTTCTTCAGTCCTTCCTCAAAACCTACCTTTGGCGCCCAACCGAGTTCCTTGCGCGCTTTCCGCGAATTGAGCGCGCTGCGTCGCACTTCGCCAAGACACGCGGGCCCGTGCATCTCTTTCATTTTCCCGCCGATAATCTTGTTCAGCTTGCGAAACACCGTGTTCACATCCGTTTCGCGACCAGAGCCAATATGGAAGACACCCGACACGTTTTTTTCCATCGCAAGCATGTGTGCAGAGACAAAATCACTCACATACAGATAGTCCCGCGTGTTTTTTCCGTCGCCGTTGATGACCACTTGCTGTGCCTTCACCATGCGACGCGCGAACACGGAAATCACGCCCGCTTCCCCACGAAGTCCCTGGCGCGGACCATACGCGTTCGCAAAACGAAGCGTGACGCCTTTCATGCCGTGCATGCGCTCTTCGTACTCAAGATACATTTCCGCGCAACGCTTCGAGATTCCATACGGAGAAATCGGACACGGCGGGGTCGCCTCTGAATACGGCGGACGAATCTCGTCGGAAAACAACGCGCCGCCCGTCGATGTGAAGATAAATTTTTTCGTCCCGGCCTTCGCGGCGGCGTGTGCGACACGCGCGGTTCCGACCACGTTCACGAGCGCGTCAGAGGGCGGATCTTCGACGGAACAGCGCACGTCTGCCTGCGCCGCGAGATGGAACACGACGTCCGGCTTGATCCGCTTCACCGTCGCGTTCAATTGCGGCGACAAAATCGACATCTTCAAAAAGGTCGCGTTCGGATTCACATTCGACTTCAATCCGTTCGAAAGATCGTCGATCACGTACACCTTAATCCGTCGACGAATGAGCTCGTCGACGACGTGCGAGCCAATGAACCCGGCACCTCCCGTGACCAACGCGGTTTTGTACGTCGCCATATTATTCTTGATTCGCTTTAGCAAACCGATCCGATTCGCCGAGCTTCTTTCTCAAGTACGCTTCCATGAACGCTTCCAGGTCGCCGTTCAAAACCCCTTGCGTATCGCTCGTTTCGTACTCGGTGCGGTGGTCTTTGACGAGCTGATACGGCTGCAGGACGTAACTCCGGATCTGGTTGCCCCATTCGGCGCTCTTGTACTCGCCGCGGAGCTTCTTTTTCTCGGCCTGGCGTTCTTCTTCTTGCAAGAGCGCGAGCTTGGATTTCAGAATTTTCATCGCGGTCTCCTTGTTCTGCTGCTGGCTCCGTTCGTTCTGGCACTGTACCACGGTGTTCGTCGGGATGTGAACGATACGGACCGCCGAGTATGTGGTGTTCACGCTCTGGCCGCCTTTGCCTCCGGACATGAATGTGTCGATGCGCAGGTCCTTCGGGTCGATCTCGATGTCGACGAGTTCGTCGAGCTCCGGGATGACCTCGACGAGGGCGAACGAGGTGTGACGCATCTTCTCGGCGTCGAACGGCGAGATGCGGACGAGTCGGTGCACGCCCGCTTCGGACTGCAGGTAGCCATAGGCGTACCGGCCTGTGACACGGAAGGTCATCCCCTTGATCCCCGCCTCTTCTCCGCGCGACTCCCACAAGACTTCGATCTGCCAATCCCGCTTTTCGCAGAACCGCATGTACATGCGAAACAGCATCTCGGCCCAGTCCTGCGCCTCGGTTCCGCCGGCACCGGCATGCAGCGACACGATCGCGTTCGCCTTGTCGTGCGTGTCCGAAAACAAGGTCGAGAATTCAAGTTTTGAAAACCGCTCCTCAAGCGTTTTGAGTTTCGCGGCGATTTCGTCGTGCATGTCCTCGCTCGCTTCGGCTTGCGCCATCTGCGCGAGATCCTCGAGGTCCTGCAGCTCCTTCAAAAATCCCTCCCACACGTCGAGCTCGGCGCGCAGATCCGCGGCCTGCTTCGACACCTTCTTCGCATGATCCGCGTCTTTCCAAAAGTCCGCATTCCCCATCTCAACCTCAAGCGCCTTGATTTCGGTTGTTACCGCATCAAGGTCAAAGTAACCTCCAGGTCTCGTTTGCACGAGATCGGAGGGCTTGAATGTCAGAGATGAGTTCTTTCACAAACTACAGTTTGATTTGCTTGGCGTATTTGCCGAGCACCGGGAGCTCCCACATTTCGCCATTCAGCGCATGGATCATCCCCATGATGATGAGGATGAGGAGCGCCAAGGAACCGACGAGCCAGACGAGCTGACCCAAGAGCGGAACGACGTTCCCGACCCAGAGGATGAGCCAGCTGATCAGAATCACGAGCCCCTGCTTGCCATGAAACTGCGCGAACGCGCTGTCCTTTTTGAGCAGAAGCGGGATGAGACACAGGATGCCGAGATACCCGATCGCGGCGATCAGCTTGTTTTCTTCGGCGTCTTTCGACATGGGAGCGTGTGATGTTTGTTGATCCATATGGCTCAAGTATAGCAGAAAGGGCAGGTTTTGCACCCGCCCTTTTCTCTCGTTAGTACATGCCGCCCATGCCTCCGCCCATATCCATTCCACCGCCGTGGCCGTGCGCCGGCTCTTCCTTTTTCGGAAGGTCGGTGACCACCGCCTCGGTCGTGAGGATCATGACCGCGATCGACACCGCGTTCTGGAGTGCATAGCGCGTGACCTTGGCCGGGTCGATGACGCCGGCTTTCACGAGGTCCTCGTACTGGTCGGTCTCGGCGTTGTAGCCGAATCCGGCCTGGCTGTTCTTCACCTTCTCGACCACGACCGAGCCGTCCTTGCCGGCATTGGTCGCAATCTGACGCAGCGGCTCTTCGAGCGCGCGGCGCAGGATGTCGAGCCCGACGCGTTCGTCGGCATTCAAGGTGACGTTGTCGAGCGCCGGGAGCACGCGGATGAACGCGACGCCGCCGCCCGGAACGATCCCCTCTTCGACCGCCGCTTTCGTCGCGGCAACCGCGTCCTCGATGCGGTGCTTCTTTTCCTTCATCTCGGTTTCGGTCGCGGCTCCCACTTTGATGACGCCGATCCCGCCCGAAAGTTTGGCCATGCGCTCCTGGAGTTTTTCTTTGTCAAAATCCGATTCCGTCTGGTCGAGCTGCATCTTGATGGCGCCCACGCGCGCATCAATTTCGGCTTTGCTCCCCTGCCCGCCGACGATCGTGGTGTTTTCTTTGTTCGAGACCACCTTGCTCGCCCGGCCGAGATCCGAAAGTTCCGCGGTTTCGAGCTTGCGACCCACCTCTTCCGAGATCACCTTGCCGCCGGTCAGGATCGCGATGTCCTCGAGCATCGCCTTGCGACGATCGCCGAACCCCGGCGCTTTGACCGCGAGCGTGTTGAACGTCC
>CAZOPY010000081.1:0-5035 GCA_964581945.1 uncultured Gammaproteobacteria bacterium
ACACGGTGAAATCGCATTTACACCGCGCGTTGAATAAATTACAGACACTAATGACCGAGTCTCCGAGCCAAAGCCCCGAGCCGAGCGCCCAGAGCCTCTCCTATGTCGCCACCGAACCCGTCCAAACTTGAGGAACTGCTCGTGGAGCTTGGCTCGCAAGACGTCCCCGGCGAAACCGAACATCGCTACGCGTTGCGCCGCGCGCTCTTAAATTCGCACCTGTTCGACGGGCCGTCGCGCGCCACCGTGCTCTGGATGCGCCTCGTGCGTTTGCGCGCGCCGCTCTTGGCCGGCGGGATCGCGGTCAGCGCCTTCATCATCGTCTTTTCGCTCAACGGGGCGGGCGAACTCGAGTCCGGCACGGTGCTTGCGACCAATCAGTCGGGCGCGGTCCCGGAACTGGTCAGCAGCGACACGTCGGTTCGAACCGTGGAAACCGCGCCGACAACGCGTCATCTCCCAACGGCAACGCTCGCCTCGACATCCGCAGCCCCGGTGCCGGTCAGCGACCTGTTCCAATCGTTTCATCACTTTTCAACAGCCGGACAATAACCTTACGACGTCTGAACCCGTTCGGGACATCCTCGAACGGGTTTTGATGTGGTAGAATAGATTCACTATGCAAAAGAAAAAAGCGCGCAAACCAAGCGACTGCCGGGATGGGATCTGCCGCATTCCGTTGTCGCACGAAGAGATCGTCGTCAATCCGCCGAAAGAAGCGCCGCGCATGTCCGACATCACCTGGCGGATTTTTCGCATCATGGCGGAATTCGTGGAGGGATTTCAATTCTTGTCGGAATCAAACAATGAAGTCACGGTGTTCGGCTCGGCACGGCTGAAACCGACGGATCGTTGGTACAACGAGGCCGAAAAGCTCGGTCGTCTGCTCGCCAAGGGCGGATACACGACCATCACCGGCGGCGGTCCCGGCGTCATGGAAGCGGCGAACAAAGGGGCGATGGAAGCGGGCGGGGAATCGATCGGGTTGAACATCCAGCTCCCGACCGAACAACGCATCAATCCATACGTGAAACGCGGGCGCGGGTTCCATTATTTTTTCACGCGCAAAGTGATGCTGGCCGCCTCCGCGCAGGCGTACGTCTTTTTTCCGGGCGGGTTCGGCACGCTCGACGAATTTTTCGAGATGATCACGCTCATCCAAACCGGCAAGGCGCAACCCGTTCCGGTCGTGTGCGTCGGCAAGGAGTTTTGGAAACCGATGGACGGCTGGATTCGCAAAACAATCCTCGCGGACCACAAAATGATCGCGCCGAAGGATCCCAGTCTCTACGTCATCGTTGAAACAGCCGAAGAGGCGATGAAATACGTCCGCACCTCGAGCGAGCGCACGTTTTTCTAAGCCCGGCCGCACGTTGTGTGGTATACTCGGACAAATAGGGGGATATGGATCATCACGTTTTTCCAAAAAAGAAGGTGCAGGCGTGGGTCGTGGACGTAAACATGGGGTACGGCCACAGCCGCGCGGCTTACGCGTTGCGCGATTTGTGCGGCGGCGAGGTGATCTCTGCGAATGATTATCACGGGATCCCGGCCTCGGACCAAAAGCTTTGGAAACAGAGTCGCGAAATCTACGAAACCGTTTCCCGGTTAAAACCGCTCCCGATCGTGGGAGATATTTTGTTTGAAGCGCTCGACCGGTGGCAGGAAATCCCCGCGTTTTATCCGCGCCGCGATCTGTCCGAACCGAATTTGCAGATTCGACAGATTTACCACTACATCGAGAAAAAAGAGTTCATCAAGCATCTCATTGACCAGCTGGCCAAGAAACCGGTCCCGCTTATCACCACGTTTTTCGCGACCGCGTTCGCGGCCGATTATTTCGACTACCCGGGAGACATTTATTGCGTGACGACAGACGCGGACGTGAGCCGTTCGTGGGCGCCGCTTGATCCAAAAAAATCCCGCATTAAGTATTTCGCGAGCAACGGACGCGTCGTCGAACGGTTGAAACTGTACGGCGTGCGCGAGGAAAATATTTTTCTCACCGGATTTCCGCTTCCAAAGCAGCTGATCGGCGGGCCGGACGCGAAAGGACTCAAGGATTTGCTCGCGGGCCGCATCTGCAATTTGGATCCGCAAGGGATTTTTTCCGAGCGCTACGCGAAGACGCTCATGAAAGAGCTCGGTCCGCAGCGCTGCCGCTTTCGCCCGACCCACCCGCTGACCCTCATGTACACGGTGGGCGGCGCGGGCGCGCAGAAGCATCTCGCGGTCGACATTCTGAAGAGCCTGCGCGGCAACATCGCCCGCCACGAACTCCGGATGATTCTTGTGGCCGGGACGCGTCCGGACATCGTCGAGTTTTTTCGTTCGGCCGCGCGCGACCTCGGGTTACGCAAGCACCTGGAGGACGGACTGGTTATCCCATCGTACGCGACGCGACAGGAATACTTCGACGGGTTCACTGACCTCCTGCGTCACACCGATATCCTCTGGACCAAGCCGAGCGAGCTGTCGTTTTACGCCGGTGCCGGCATTACGATCCTGATGGCCCCGCCGATCGGTTCGCAGGAAGAGTTTAACCGCACCTGGCTGCAGTACGTGGGCGGCGGCGTGTCGCAGTCGGACACGCGCTACACCAACGAATGGCTGTTTGACTGGATCAATTCCGGGGGGCTGGCGCGGCTCGCCTGGAGCGGCTACGTGGAAGCGCCTACGCACGGCACCTACCGCATCGAAGACACCGTCCTTGGGCGGCCGAGCGAGATTCACAAGCTCCCGATGATCGTTTGATATGGCTCCACGCTGGCAAAAATTTCTTTGGTTCAACATTTTTCTTTGGTTCGCTCTGAACGCGGTCTGGTGGTTCTATTTGCAGTTTTTGCCGGATCACGCGACCTTTTGGAACTACGTCTTCAACGCGGCATACGGCGTCCCGTATCTGCTCGCCGGGGTGTACATGCTCATCGCCGCCTGGGATTGGCGGCGAGAAAAATATCCGGACACCATCGCCATCGGGTTTTTGGGGGCGAGCATGATTGCGTATGCGATCGCCCAGTTTATCTGGACTTACTACAACCTGAACGCGAACATAGAGGTTCCGAGCCCGGCCCCGCCCGACATTTTTTACGTCTCCTCCTTTGTGGTGCAAATCGTCGCCTTGACGATTCTCATGTTCCACCGCATCCACAAAAAGCCGTTTTCGCGCTGGCTGACGGCCGGAGTGATGACGGCCACGGTTGTTTTGAGCCTGCTTGTGACGACGCTCGTGTTCTACTCCGCGTCGCTCCCGAACCCGCTCCTGACGCTCGACGCCCTGTACATCGGCACGTCGATCGTGATCGTGTTCTTGACTCTTTTGAACCTGCACAGAGAATGGCATGCGGAGCTTCGGTTGTTTCTTTTCATGAATATGCTCGCCGCGGCCGCGGGCGGATTCGCGAACCTTCTGTACGCGGTCGAAATCAATGCCAACACGTATTGGAACGGGGATCTTGCCGACGGATTGTTTGCACTTTCCGGCGTCCTCTTTTTTCTCTCCTGCGTCTGGATTCCACACCGGCTGAAACACTCGTCTGAAGGAATCGAGAGCGAAACCGGGCTCGCGCGCTTGCAGCTGTTGCTCCCCGCCGCCATTCTCGTGCTCGGGCTGCTCATCGGTTCACGCGTGGCCGTCATTGTGTACGAAAACGGATTCGAGACGGTCGGGAAGCAAACCGAGCTTGAAACGGCCCAAGTGGGGCAGGTGCTTCAAGAACAGATGGACGAACAGATGATTCGGCTGGAGTCTTTGGCTGCCTTTTTCCGCGGCAACCAATCCGTCGATGCGGAGGGATTTGCGGCGTTCGTGGACGATATTCGACAGGATGGCTCGGACGTTGCGTCATTCGCGTTTATCGATGCGAATCGGATCACTCGTTTCTCTACGGATCCGACGATGATTGGCCGGGATGTGAACGATGACGAGGAGCGCAACGCCCTATTCAGCCGCGCGGAGCAAAACGAAGGTCCGGTCGCCTCCGAACCGGTGATCCGATTCGACGGGCTCCCCGGCGAGATCATGTACGAAGCGATTCGCCGCAACGGTCAGACGCTCGGCGTGGTCGCGGCCGCCATTCGACTCTCGGATTTTTTTGACGCCAACGCCGAACTCCTGCATCAGACGGATTTCGACTTTCTCATCTCCTCATCACAGCACATCATCGGGCTCGACGGGCGAACGGTCTACGACGAAGACGGCAAATTCTCCTTCGGCGAGGGAACGGGCGGGATGTATCCTGGCGCAACGGTTCCCCCGGAGGCGAGCTCATCGTTCGAACTCACGGTCGCGGACCGCACCTGGACCCTGAACGGCTGGCCGAACGGCGCCGGCTATCAGCTCACCTATTCCGAAACGCTCACCACGTTCCTTGCCATCATTCTCATTGACATCGTGCTGGCCGCGGTCGTGTATCTCATTCTTGCCCAGCAGTCCAAACTGCGCCGTGACCTGTATGAAAAGACGCGCGCCTTGCGCGAGCACGTGGAACAGCTCGGCAAATACAAGTTCTATCTCGACAGCGTGCGCGAAGCGGTCGTGGTCGGGGATGCGCGCGGACGGATCGTCTACGCGAACCACGCCGTTGAAGGGGTTTCGGCGTTCTCCGCGCCGTCCCTCATGGGACGCGACCTGTCTGCATTTCTTGGACGGGAGGCGCCATCAAAGGATGTGCTTGAAAAACGGCTGTTGAAGGAAGGGAAATGGGAAGCCGAGATCGGTTATCGCGGACGGGGCGGAGGCAAGGGCGACATGATTGTGACCCTCCAACCGCTTGAAGGCGACCACGGCGAGCGGGTCGGAACGCTGCTCGTGGCCCGTGACATCACGGATCGGAAAAATGTCGAACGCGCCAAGACGCAGTTCGTCTCCTTGGTGTCCCATCAGCTGCGTGCGCCGATGACGCAGTTGCGCTGGCTCGTCGAACAATTGTTGGATTCCAAGCTCTCGAAAGCGGCCAAAGAATCCTTGAGTGACATGGAGCAGATTATCATGGAAGAGAACCATCTCGTCGGTGATCTGCTGAACGTCTCGCGC
>CAZOPY010000082.1:0-5013 GCA_964581945.1 uncultured Gammaproteobacteria bacterium
ATGCTCCGTTTCGTTCGGAAGCAAGAGACGCGATAATGATCGTTAAAACCAAACACAGGAAGAGCCGGACGATGGTCGTGCGGCTCTTCTTTTCGAAGATCTATGCGATGGAAGGCGGGCAGACAGACGCATTTCCATATCCTCGGCATATCCGTGATCGGCTTGTCGGTTTTTGCGGCTGTTCTTGGATATAAGGTTTTCTTTCCCATCATCTTTGTCCCAGTCGTGACGACCGAGGTTCCGGTCGTAGCGGTAGCGAATGAGCCAGATCCCGCTTTGAACGAGATCGTTTCCGAACCTGCCCCGATCGCGGCGGCGGTCGCTCCACAGCCTGTTGCCCCATCCGTTCCCACCGCGCCGCCCGTCTACCAGGCTGGTTCGGGCGTACCGGTGCGTATCCATATCCCAAGCATTGCGCTTGATGCCGCCGTCGAGCAGGTGACCGTGACAGCAGACGGGTCGCTGGGGGTGCCAAAGGATCCCTTGGACACGGGCTGGTTTGCGCTCGGCCCTCGCCCCGGAGAGGTGGGGAGCGCCGTTATCGACGGACACGTAAACTGGTGGTACGGCGCCCGCGGCTCGTTTAAGCGGCTGAACCTTGTTCAGCCGGGCGATCAGGTCATCGTTCGTGACGATATCGGCACGGACGTGGCGTTCGTGGTCCGTGAAAGCCGCACCTACGCCGCCTCGGCGCAGCCGGCGGATGTGTTTACCTCAAGCGACGGCATGGCCCACCTGAATCTCATCACCTGCGGCGGAACATGGGATGCGGATGCAAAACAGTATACGGAACGACTGGTCGTGTTCGCCGATCGAATCATGCAATAGGGAAGATCGTCCCGTTTTTTCTTTTGTATTAGAGGAAACATTGGTATACTTGATCTATTGTCCGTGAAATTGTGGATAGATATATGAAAACACGTCTCCTTCAGGCTGTGGTCGTTGCGGGTTGTTTTTTTAGCTCGGCGCTGATCGTCGGGATGCAGGTGTCTCCTGCGCGGGCAGCATCGGTCGTTTGGGACGGGGGAGGGACCACCAATGATTGGAGCGAAGCGGCTAACTGGACCGGCGATACATTGCCCACGAGCGATGACGTTGCTTATTTCAATGCGACAAGTACCAAGAACGTGTCCATTGACGTGGAAACGGCAAGTCTCGCCGGTTTTCAGATACAGGCTGCTTATACGGGTACGATCACGCAAGAACCTGGGATCATCATTCATATTGATAGGCAAAGCGGAGAAGGGGCGGGTTTTGGATACAATCAGGCTGGCGGAACGTTCGTGGGCGGAGATTCGTACATGCGTGCGAAATCCTTCACGCAAACGGGCGGAACCTTCACGGCCACGTCAGACACCACGGAAGTGAACTACGATTTCACGGTTTCGGGAGGAACGTTCAACCACAACAACGGAACTTTTGCGATGGGCGGTGCCGACTCGACAGGAACATTTGTTACCTGGGACGTTCCAACAACCCTAACGTTTTACAACTTGAACGCGACAGGGAAGTGCGGCGGAGGCGGAACGAACATGGGCTCTGGAGACACGTTTGTCATCATGGGACTTTTTACATTCACGTGCGGGCAGCTTAATAACGGGACGATCGATCTGCGTGGCAACGCCACCGTGGATAGTTCGGGAGGTGGAGGCCCGAGCGGAAGCGCCACC
The DNA here is from genome assembly GCA_964581945.1 of uncultured Gammaproteobacteria bacterium. GTDB lineage: Bacteria > Patescibacteriota > Patescibacteriia > UBA9934 > GWF2-40-263 > CAZOPY01. The sequence continues at coordinate 1,671 of CAZOPY010000082.1, forward strand.
ATGCAGCTTGGCAATGATTCCGTCTCGCAGACGATCACGGTTACTTCCTCAGAGCCGTTGAAGCTCGTTCTCGATTCGGCCGCAGACGCATCGGATCACATCACCATCACCAATGCGGCCACCTTCAACTACCTGCAAACGACTTCCGGTTTTTCCGGAACGATTCCGTTTGAAAACCCGTCGGATTTCGTCGCGACATTTTCCACCTGGAACGAAGCAGGCGGATCGTATGATGCGAGCGCGCAAACGCAGTGGAATCTTGGGAACTTCACGCTCGGCGCTGGAGCGTCGTTCGTCCCTCCGGAAACGACCGTGGCTTCCGGCACATGGGATGTCCAAACATTGTTTACCTTTGACGCGGACCGATTTTTTACCCTCGCGAACCTTTCGATTGCGAGCGGCGACACAATCGCTGTTCTCGGGCAGACAACCTGCAATGGATCTGGCGGTTTGGACGGCGCCGGCACGCTTGATGTGGAAGGTGCCTTATCGCACACAAGCTCCGGCTGCGGAGGTTCGGGAACTATGCGTATCATCGGGTCCGCCCGGGCGATCACGCTCGCATCGGGTAGCAGTAGCTTGCCGAGAGTTATTCTGAACAGTGCGGGCACCACCATTGCCGCAAATTCATCCAGCACTCTTAGTTTCGGAGCCAATTCATCGAATAGCTTAACGGTTACGGCCGGGACATTTAACGGTTCAAGCGGCGACATTTCGTTCAGCAACCGGCTACTGGTCAACGGCGGCGACATGAATTTCGGGAGTGGTTCGGCAACGGTCAGCGTCAACGGCGTCGTCGTTTCTTCGGGAACGCTCACGTTCGGGTCCGGCACGCTCACCTTGAACGTTACGGGAAGCGGTGACTTTACGCAGAGCGGCGGTACGGTCAACAGTGGGATTGGGACGTTGTCGTTGCGTGGCGATTTCACCCTGTCCGGAGGCACGTTCAATGCGCCAGCGGTGATTTCTATCGGAACCGACTGGACACATACCGGAGCCGGAACATGGAATGCGAATGGAGGAACGGTCATCTTTGACGGAACAGGTTTTTCGGGAGCGACTGTGAACGTGAATACGACGGAAACATTTTATAACATCACCAAGTCCGGCGCGGATACGCATACCGCCATCACTTTCGGCGATACGATCATTGCCACCGGAACGCTCACCCTGACCGACGGGAATTTCGACAATGGCACGGTTGAGGCGCAGGGACCTGTCACGCACACGTCAACCTTTGACGGAGGACTCGGAACGATCTTGGTAACGGGCACGCCGACCATCGCGCTCATTGCTGGGGGACAGATGCCCGCGTTGACGTTGAACAACGCCGGGGCAACGGTTAACGGACCCGCATCTGGGACGGTGACGTTTGACAAAGCACTGACCATTCAAAATGGATCCTTTGTGGGAGCGGCAGGATCGCTCGATATCAACAGCGATCTCATCATTTCTGGAGGAAGTTTCCAGGCTCCATCGGGCACGACATTCGTGTTGGGCAATTTTACCCACACGACAGGTGGGACGTTCGATCCAAACGGCGGAACCGTGGTGTTTGACGGCGGGGGAGCGACGATCGACGTCGCAACAACGGAAACGTTCAATAACCTCACGATAAATGCCACGTCTTTCGGCACAGGGCAACCGAAAACCGTTGCGTCCGGGGATACGCTCATTGTTCCCGGCACGCTTACTCTTACGGACGGTTCGATCAATACAGGCACGGTGGAAGCCCAGGCCGCGGTGTCGCACGCATCGACGTTCGACGGCGGAAACGGAACGATTCTTATCACAGGCTCCGCGCGTACCATTTCTGCAACGGCAGGCGATCTGTGGCCCGGGGTGATTGCCGGCGCTACGGGCGTCATCTTCGATCTCCCGGCGACGGGTTCCGTTGACTTTGGCGGAAACACCGGCGCGCAAGATGGAGGTTTGTGGAACGGAGATGCCTCGACGGTCACCGTGCACGGTGACGTAATCATCGGATCGGGCGGCACGGTCCAAGCGCCGTCTTCCACGTTGACGCTCGGTCAGACGTTTACTAGCGGCGCTGATTGGAGAAACCTTGGGGGCACCTTCGTTCACAACAGTGGGGAAGTCATCGTGATCGGTTCTTCGCAGTTCATCGGGGGATCGACAACGTTCAATGATTTTACCTACACCCCGTATTACACCGGTATCGCACTCGAGATGACCATGGAGGCGGGAAGTACGCAGACCGTTCTCGGCACCTTCACCCTCAAGGGATTACCACCCGCGCCAGATGAACAGATGTTGTTTCTGCGATCCTCCACACCCGGTTCCTATGCGTATATCGACCCTCAAGGGACTCGCGATATTGAATATGTAGACGTCCAGGATAATAGTAACATCAATGCCGCAGCCATTAACTGCGTGAACAGCTGCGTTGATTCCGGGCATAACGTCAATTGGTTCTTCGGTCTGATCGTTACGGAATCCGGCGACTCAACGGACGTTGCCGAAGAAGGCACGACATCTGATGACTACTCGATCGTCTTGACCCAAGCGCCAACGGATGATGTCGTTATCGACATCACCGGGAACGCCGATGTGAGTCTGGACTCGTATCAACTCATATTTACCTCTTCAAACTGGGACGTTCCGCAAACCGTCACCGTGACGGCTGTGGATGATGTAGACGACGAAACGGATCCGGAAACAGTCACGATTTCGCACAACGCGACCTCGTTGGATCCCGCGTACGATGGTGTTTTCATCGACGACGTTGCCGTCAGCGTTTCGGATAACGATCTTCCGTACGGCATCACATACGGGGAGTCGAGCGGCTCGACCAGCGTGTCTGAACAGGGAGAAACCTCGGACTCGTACACGATCGTGCTGAACCGCGTACCGACGGACGACGTCGTTATCGATCTGTCGTTTCCCGCCGGTGACTTCACGACGGACGTTTCAGAGCTCACCTTCACCCCAAGCAACTGGTTCAACCCGCAGACCGTGACCGTGACGGCCGTGGACGATCCGGATGATGAGGCGGACCTCGAGATCATCCCCATCACACACACGCTCTCATCTACCGATCCAGGTTATGACGGCCTTACAAGTGATCTCAACGTCAACGTGATTGATGACGAATCGATCGTGAATGTATCGCTCATCTCCGGCGACACCACAGAAGCCGGCGGCACGGCCACGTTCACGGTGACGCTCGGGGAGTATACCGACTACACCATCATCTATTTGCATACGGATGACGGGTCGGAGGGGAACCCGGATCAGGGGTATCTGTATTTCGACGGCGGGAACTGGAACATTCCCCAGACCGTCACGGTCACCGGGGCGGACGATGGGTCCGACGACGGAG
>CAZOPY010000083.1:0-4988 GCA_964581945.1 uncultured Gammaproteobacteria bacterium
GCGTAGGCCTGCTGGTCGCCCGTGTTTTCGTTTTCGAGGATGCGTACCAACTCGCCGTCGTCGTTTTCAAAATCTTCGAATTTGTACGTTTCATTTTCCTCGATCGTGGTTTCTCCCTCGACCGTTGTTACCGATCCGCGATCTTTGTAGGACAGCTCGTAGCTTTCGCTCGCATACGCGACGACGTCCTCGCCCTCTTCGCGTTCCAGCTCCTCTTCGACCACCCAGAAGTCCGTCATTTCATCCGTTTCGGGATTCACGGACAGGATGGAACCGTCGTCGCTGAACAGCCAGTACACGATCTGGCCGCCGTCGAGGGTGATTTCCGCCTTGCCGACGTACTCGAACGGGTCGTTGCGCACGAGCAGAGTCGTGCCGGGCTGGAGATGGTGGAGAATGTCTTCGGTCGTCATAGGTCTAAAAATTTTTTCGTTTGGAGAGATTCCGGCAGATAGGTTTGATCGACCGGGCCTTTTGCCTTGGGATTTTACACGTAACCCTTGCCGAAGCCAAGATACTTCATGAGGTCGGTCGGGGCGTTGCGCAAATGGAGCGGAACCGGGGGTGCCGGCTCTTCGCGGATCGTCTTCGAAACGGACTGCACGGCTCGATACAGGGCGTTCGATTTCGGGGCGCGGGCGAGGTACGCGGTGGCTTGCGCAAGCACGACGTTGCACTCGGGCATCCCGATGAAATGCGACGCCTGGTACGCGGAGACGGCCTGCACGAGCGCCTGCGGATCCGCGAGCCCGACATCTTCCGACGCGAAGCGCACAAGGCGGCGAGCGATGTAGAGCGGGTCCTCGCCCGCTTCGAGCATGCGTCCGAGCCAGTACAGCGACGCGTTCGCATCGCTCCCGCGCATGGACTTGTGCAGAGCCGAGATGATGTTGTAGTGCTCCTCGCCGGCGCGGTCGTATAAGAGGTGCGATTTTTGGAACGCCTCTTTGATCGCCTGGGAGCTCAATTGTACCACACCTTTTTCGTCCGCTGGAGAGGATTGAACCGCGATTTCAATGGCGTTCAACGCGGACCGCGCGTCCCCGTCCGCCATTTGAGCGAGAAAGTGAATCGTGTCCTTGTCCGCTTCCGCTTTGAGCAGAGCGAGCGCGTTCCGGGCGATGGTTTCGAGGTCGTCGGTCGTGAGCTTTTCGAGCACGAACACGCGGGACCGCGAAAGCAGGGCCGAGTTCACCTCGAAGGACGGGTTTTCGGTGGTCGCGCCGATGAGCGTGATCGTCCCGTCTTCCACATGCGGCAGAAACGCATCCTGCTGGCTCTTGTTGAACCGATGGATTTCGTCCACGAACACGATCGTCCGTTTCTTGAAAAATTTCTGCTGCTCTTTGGCCTCTTTGATCACCTCGCGCACCTGAGCAAGCCCCGAGGTCACGGCGGACAGCGGAATGAACCGCGACTTCGTCTCGTTCGCGATGATGCGCGCGAGCGTGGTTTTCCCTGTTCCCGGCGGCCCCCAGAAAATCATGGACGGGATGCGGTCCTGCTCCAACAAACGCCGAAGCATGCTCCCCTTCCCGAGAAGTTTCTCCTGCCCGACAAACGCGTCGAGCGTCGCCGGCCGCAATCGATCCGCTAACGGAGCGAACGAGGCCTTGTCTTTTGCCGCTGACGCATCAAAGAGGTCCATAGAACTGTGCTATCATAGGTAGGTTATATGCCATCCCATGCAGACCAGCAACTCTGGGAGCGCGAGCAGGCCTTTCTTGCCGAGGAACGGGAGCGCGCGCCCGAGCTTTTCGTCAGCGTGAAAAAACCTGCGGACGAGCTGTACCAGCGGATCGGCATCGGCAGTTATCCTTCGAACCTGGCAAAGGGGTACATCAAATACTCGCCGCTCGATTTTATCGTAGAAGAAATCCGGCAGGACGGAACGGTCGCGACCGTCGACGGGATCGACCCGGCGCCCAAGCCGCCGATGGAGGGGACGGGCACGATCTACACGGACCTCGTGAAGGTCGGGATCTCCACGCTCGATGCGGCCTCGCGCATGGCGGACGCGCTCAAGATCGAGACGAAACACATCGGCCACGCCGGGATCAAAGACGCTGTGGCGCTGACATCACAGACCGTGAGCCTGCGCCAAACCACGCTCGAAGCGGTCCAGGCGCTCGCGCTCCCGAACATCGTCCTGAAACATGTGGTCGAGGGCAAAGGGGCGATCGGAGTCGGCAATCTCAAAGGCAACCGGTTCACCCTGTTCATCCGCACGGAAAACCCCGTCGACGAGGGCGCCTTCACAACGCTCGTCTCGGATATCAAGGCGAACGGCGTCCTGAACTACTACGGCCCGCAGCGGTTCGGTTCCCCGCGGTTCCTGTCGCACCTGTTCGGGATGCATCTCATGCGCGGCGAGCCGGAGCTTTGCGTCCGAGCTTACTTCTCCAAAACCAGTCCGTTCGAAATCCCGTACCACACGCAATTGCGCGAGCGGCTCGGGGCGAAGTTCGACGACTGGAACGCGGTTCGCGAAGAGATCAAAAATCTGCCGTACACCTATCGCTACGAACATCTGATGCTCGACGCGCTCGAAGGGACCTCGGGCGAGCAGGGATTCGCGATGGCGATCGGCGCGGTTCCGCAACAGGCCGACCTGTGGGTGCGCGCCTACGCCAGTTTTCTCACCAACCTGATCCTCTCGGAGTCCGGAAAAACCGGCAAACCGTTGCCGGAAACCATCCCGCTGCTCCTCAGCCTCGAGGATTCCGCCCAATCGTTCTACGCCGCCTGGACCAAACAGCACGGCACGGCCGGCTTCGCCGAAAATCTACGCAAGTTTCGTTTCACCAATTTCATCAACATCGGCAAAGCCCCGAGTATCCAAGCGCGCGTCCGACCCACGGTCCATGGATTTAAGGTGTCCCCCGAGGGGGTGGCGATTTCGTTTGATCTTCCGAAAGGCGCCTATGCCACGACCATCCTCATGTACCTGTTCGACACCGTGACCGGGATGCCGATTCCGCCCTGGGTGAAATCCGGAGATGTCGACACAAAAAAACTCCTGGGAACAGGAGATCTCACCGCGATCAAAGAGATGCTCGCGCCGTCCATCCGACAGATGATGGAAAAAAAGGCGTCCGAGGAAGCCGAGGGATAATGGAAAAGCGGGCGGAGGGGACGCACGCTTTTCGTGTCGTCTCGACTCCGCCCGCCGAAGCGTGCGTCCCCTCAGTTGTGGCTCACTCCTCCGTGAGCGTGTAGCTGTTGCCGTTCTTGTGGAAGTGCCGCCCGAGGTCCTCGACCTCGAAGGGCTTGGCCAGGGTCACGGTGTCCAGCCGCGTCACCTTGCCGTCCTCGCCGGGCTTCAGGTTGCACCAGATCGTCCCGTTGTTGAAGCGGGACCCCCGGAGCAGCCGCCAGACGGTGGGCGGGACCTGCAGCGACTCGGTGCTCGCGTCCACGCGCTTCTTGAACGTGATGACGTGGACGCTCCCCTTGTTCGCCTGCATGAACGCGTGCAGGTCGACGACGATGTAGCCGGCGTCGAACAGCTCGGCCACGAGGTCTCCCGCGAACACGTTCGCCTGCTTGTCGAACAGGCAGAGCCCCGTGTCCGCGATCTTGACCGCGTCGGCCTTGGGCGCGTCCGGGGCGGCCTCGACCTGGCTCACGTCGATCTCGACGTCGCGCTCGCGCCCGTAGGCGTAGGCGTCGACGTTCCGCTCGGCCGCGAGCTCCACGTGCTTCTGCTCGATCTCGGCGTCCTTCCGGTCGGTCCGGCGGAAGCCCTCGAAGAACGGGGCCTCTCCCTTCTCGAACAGGTGCTGGACGGAGAACACCTTGACGAGGATGGTCTCGGGGGGGCGGGTGAAGGTCGCCGTCCGCTTGCGGCGCTCAGCTTCACTGATGTTCAGCCGGTGGGAGTCGCTCACGTGCGGGACGGTCGGGGTCTGGGTTTCGGGCTTCAATTTGAACCTCGGTGGAAATATGCCCGGGATCGGGCGGTCGGTCTGCGCGGGATGCAACAGCGCCGTGAATGGGTTGATTTTTGGCTAATCAGCGCATTCACGGCGTTGCTTTGTTTTCGGTGTTCAAGGCGGGTTTGGATCATTTTTGATAGCTACACTATATCAAAAAAAAGCCATTTTGTCAAGGGCTTCTGACACACTCCAAATAGGCCAAAAAGGCTATTGTTTGGCCGAATTTGTGAGCTCCTGGCGCAGGGCGGTTAGGGCATGCTGCTGCTGGAACTTGATCAGCTCGTCGCGGGACTTCAGATAGTGGGCGAGCGCGAACCCGAAAATGACGAACGAGGACAACACGAACAGAATCGCCAAAATCAATTTGATCCGCTCCACGCGGGGAGAAGACCCTTTTTTGTCATCGTCGTATGTGATTTCGTCCGCCATAGCCTTATCGCTGGTATAAGTATAGCGAGTTGGCCCCCTCGAGTCTATCAATTTTTGTGGGTTCCCAGCCCGGGATGGGCCAGACGTAGGAAACGACGCGCGCGCCGGGCTTTAATTCGGCCTCGAATTTGGGACGGATTTTCGCATAGGTCTCCGGCATGAGAAACAGATAGACCAGGTCGGCGTTTTTGATGTCCGCGTTGAAGGCGTTTTGCCAGCGGATCCGGACGCCGCTCCGGCTCCAGAGGCTCCGAACGTTGGCCACCAGGACCTGCAGAAGCGACAGCTCCACCCCGACCCCCGAGACCCCGCGTTCCTTCGCGGCCGTGATCACGACGCGTCCGTCTCCGCACCCGAGCTCAAACATCCGCTCCCCCGCGACCGGCTGCGCGAGCACCAGGAACCGTTCGATATCTCGCCGCCAGGTCGGGACCCACGGCGCCCCGGACGCGGACGCATAGGCCACGGAAAACGCGAGCACCAAAACCAGGGCGAGAAGGATTTGCATAACGGATGCATGATAACAAAATCCCGCCTGTTCAAACAGGTGGGATTTTGGTCGGGCTGGCGGGACTTGAACCCACGGCCTCTTCGTCCCGAACGAAGCGCGCTACCAACTGC
>CAZOPY010000084.1:0-4782 GCA_964581945.1 uncultured Gammaproteobacteria bacterium
TTAGTGTAAAGAAATTACGCCTAATTGTCACGAAATATCCATATGTTGTGGGGCATTCTCGGGGTCGTCGCCATTATCGCGATCTCCTTCGTCGTCATGTATAACGGGCTCGTGCAACTGCGCAATCGCGTGGACGAGGCCTGGTCCGATATCGAAGTGCAGATGAAGCGCCGCTACGACCTCATCCCGAACATGGTGGAGACGGTCAAAGGGTACGCCAAGCGCGAAGGGGGGGGGTTCACCAAGGTGACACAGGCGCGCGCCGCGGCTATGGGCGCGAAGACGCCGGCGGAACATGCGGCCGCGGAGAACATGCTCTCCGGGACGCTCAAATCCCTGTTCGCGGTGGCCGAAGCATACCCGCAATTGCAGGCCGCGGGAAATTTTCTTGATCTCCAGCAGAACCTGACGGATGCGGAAGACAAGATCCAGGCCGCGCGCCGTTTCTACAACGGCAACGTCCGCGAGTACAACACGCGCGTGGAAACGATCCCCTACAGCCTGATCGCCGGCACGTTCGGATTTACCAAGCGCGAATTCTACGACGCACCGGACATCGTGAACGAAGCACCGCAGGTAAAATTCTAGTCCATGTACAACGAGATCGCCTCCAACAAACGACAGACGGTCTGGCTGATCCTCCTGTTCACGATCATCATCATCGCGATCGGTTGGACGCTCGGCGCCTATTTCGATGACCCGGAGACCGGGATCATCGTGGCGGCGATCGTGGCAACGGCAATGACGCTGTTCGGCTATTACAAAGGGGACGCGGTGGCGCTCGCGGCATCGGGAGCGCAGCCGATCGAGAAACGAGACAACCCGGAGCTGTACAACGTCGTCGAAAATCTCGCGATCACGGACGGATTGCCCACGCCGAAGATCTACATCATCCCGGATCCGTCCCCGAACGCCTTCGCGACCGGCCGGGATCCAGCACACGCCTCGGTGGTGGTCACGAGCGGACTACTGTCGATCATGAATCGTCAGGAACTGGAGGGGGTGTTGTCTCACGAACTGTCGCACGTCAAAAATTACGACGTGCGAGTGATGACGCTCGTGGTCGTCTTGGTCGGGGTGATCCTGCTTCTGTCGGACCTGCTCCTGCGCATCTCGTTTCGCGGAGGGCTGCGTGGCCGACGAGAGCGCGATGGGGGCCAGATCGCGATCGTGCTCCTGCTCATCGGCCTCGTGCTCGCGATTCTCTCTCCCCTGTTCGCCCAGCTGATCAAGTTCGCCGTGAGCCGACGCCGAGAATATCTCGCGGACGCATCCGGCGCGCTCCTGACGCGTTACCCCGAAGGGCTCGCAAGCGCGCTCGAAAAAATCGCGAAGATCGATCAGCCGCTCCAGCACGCCAATCACGCGACGGCGCATCTGTTCCTCGCCAACCCATTTGATCCGCACGTCACCAAGCCGTTCGAACAGTTATTCTCGACGCATCCGCCGATCGAAGACCGCATCAAGCGATTGCGCACCATGGGAATCTGATATGTCCAATGACATCGTAGAAAAATTCACCACGCATCTGAAAAACGTGCTCACGCGCGCGTTGTGTTTCGTCGTCGAATCGCAACAGCCGTCGATCCGACCGGAACATTTGCTGTGGGCGCTCGGCACCGAACGCGGATCCGTCGGCGCGGAAATTTTGCACAAGAGCAAGGTGAAAGCCGAGGCGCTGCGCCTCTCCATCGGCGCGCCGGCGAAATTTCACGCCGAGCCCCCGTCCCCGGACGCGGCCGTGACCCCGCTTCTTTCCGAGAACGCCAAACGCGCGATCGAAAAGGCGGTGCTCACCGCGAGCGTGTACGAACACGCTTATGTCGGCACGGAACATCTGCTGTCCGGACTGTTGCAGGTGCGTGATGACGCCGTGGAAGGATTTTTGAAACGCGAACAGGTTGATGCCAACGAATTGCGCCAGCACATCGCCGTGGTCCTGAAGACCGCGTCGAAATTTCCGGAACTCGCCAAAACCGTGGAGGCGCCGGCCCCGGACGTGGCCGAGGCCGACACGGACACGACCGAGGAGACCAAGCGGAAAACGCCCGCGCTCGACTTTTTTGGTCGCGATCTGACTTCGCCCGATCTGCAGGCGAAAATCGACCCGGTCATCGGCCGGGAAAACGAAATCCAGCGCGTGATGGAGATTCTCTGCCGCCGCACCAAAAACAATCCGCTGCTGCTCGGCGAACCGGGCGTGGGCAAAACCGCGATCGTCGAGGGACTCGCGAAACTGGTGTCGGAGGGGCGCGTGCCGTCCGCGCTCATGGGCAAGCGCATCGTGGCGCTCGATTTGGCGCTTCTCATCGCCGGCACCATGTACCGAGGCGAGTTTGAAGCGCGCTTGCGCCAAATTCTGGACGAAGTGCGCGCCAACAGCGACGTGATCCTGTTCGTGGACGAGGTGCATACGATCGTCGGCGCCGGAGCCGCGACCGGTTCGCTTGATGCGGCCAACATGTTGAAGCCCGCTCTCGCGCGCGGCGAGATCCGCTGCATCGGCGCGACCACCAACGCCGAATTCAAAAAACATCTGGAAACCGATGCCGCGCTCGAACGGCGTTTCCAGCCCGTGGCCGTGCACGAACCAAGCGCGGACGACACGCGCCGCATCCTGGAAGGGATCGCGCGCTATTACGAAGCGTTCCATCGCGTGCGCATCACACCCGCCGCGCGCGAAACCGCGATTGCCGCGTCGGTCCGCTATCAACCCGACAAACATCTGCCGGACAAGGCGATCGATCTCCTTGACGAGGCCGCCTCCGCGGCGCGCGTGCGCTCGAAAACCCCGTCAGTGTCGGATCGCCGCTCTTCGCTTGAGCGCGAACTCGCGCAGCTGCGCGACAAGAAGCGCGAAGCGGTCGCCGAAGAAAACTACTCGCACGCGCTGACGCTCAAAGAAGAAGAGCAGCAGCTGCTCGACCGCATGGAGGCGCTCCCGGGAGAGGCCGCCGAGCCGTACGCGCTCGAAATTTCCTCGCCGGAGGTACTCGAGGTCGTCTCGCGCATCACGGGGATCGCGCTCAAAGAACTGGCCGCCACGGATCGCGACCGTTTGCTCCACCTGGAGGACGATCTGAACGCGCGCGTCATCGGACAGGCGAACGCCGTGCGCCTCGTCGCCGACGCCGTGCGTCGCGCAAAGACCGGCGTCACGCATCCGGAACGTCCGCTCGCGTCGTTCCTGTTCCTCGGTCCGTCGGGGGTCGGCAAAACCGAACTCGCCCGCGCGGTCGCGGACGTCGTGTTCCAGGACAAGAACGCGCTCGTGCGCCTCGACATGTCGGAATTCGCCGAAGGATACACGGTGTCCAAGATCCTCGGCTCTCCGGCCGGCTACGTCGGCTATCGGGAACCGAGCAAACTCACGGACGCCGTGAAGGCGCGGCCGCACAGCGTCGTCCTGTTCGACGAAATGGAAAAAGCGCATCCGGACGTCCAGAATCTGTTGCTGCAAATCCTCGAGAACGGTGAGGTGACAGACGCGACGGGACGGAAGATCAATTTTCGCAACGCGATCATCGTGCTCACTTCGAACGTCGGCCTTGAACGGCTCGAAGGCAACCGCGTCGGCTTTTCCGCCGGCGCCGCGGAAACGGAATCCATGCTGACGGAAGATTTGCGCCGCGAACTCGAGGAACGGTTTCGACCAGAGCTCGTCAATCGCATCGACCATGTGTGCGTGTTCAAAGCGCTCGGCAAGGACGAGCTCTCGCAGATCGCCAAAAAGCAGCTGAGCGAACTGAGCGAACGGCTCGCCTCGCAAGGGCTCACCTTCGCGAGTTCCCCGCAGGCGATCGAGATGATCGCCGCGCGCGCGGAAGGATCGAAGCTGCGCGCCCGCGAAATCCGCCGGCTCATCCAAACGGAAATCGAATCCCTGGTCGCTTCGCACCTGCTCGCCGCAAAACCCAGCAAACGATTCCTCGTGGACTGGAGGGAAAACTCATTCACCCTGACGACCAAACGCTAGCCGCTCCTTATGGCCGAAGCCGCCGTTGCCACCTCCGCCGCCTCGAAACCTCCCTCCGCGCCAAGCGGTGGAACTGTTTCGTCCCGCGCGATGAACGTGGAGTCGCAGCGGCTCGGCACCTTGCAAGAAGCGCTCGCAAAAAAACGATCGACCCTAAACGCACCGGCCGGTGGACGACCACGGTCGTTTTCGGGCGGCCTGCAAAACGCCATGCTCGAAGGGTTTCAGGGGAGCCTGCCGACAACGACGGATGAAACGGGCGCCATCGCACAAGAAGGCGACGAGATGGTCGGACAGGCGGCGCAAATGGCGCGCGAGGAAAGCTTCCGCTCGCGTTTCCAGTCAATGCAGCAAGGCGCAAAGGACCGATTGCTTGAAAGCGAGGCCGGACAAAAAGCAAAAGAGGAAATCCGCAAAGAGGTGCGCAAGGCGGCTTGGAATGCGATCCGCCGCGGGATCGAATATCTGTACGATTTTCTGGTCGGTCCGTCCGTGGATGGCGGATCCATGGGCGTTTCACTCATTGTGGACGTGGTCGGGTACGCATTCTCGCTCGTCGACCTCAACATTCAGATGATTTGGGGGTATTATATTACCAAGAAGAAAAGCATCCTGTTCCCCGCCCTCGAATGGGCGCCGCTCAAAGTTCCGCTGCCGGACATCATTCTGCACGCCGCCGTCATTTTCCTCGACCTGGTCGTCGTGTTCGTGCTCGGCCTGCTGTGTCTCGTCACCCTCATCATCCTGCTTCTGCCGTTCCTGGCGCCGGTGCTCGGGATCGTCGCGACGTACGAACTGTTCACGAA
>CAZOPY010000085.1:0-4747 GCA_964581945.1 uncultured Gammaproteobacteria bacterium
ACGTCGTGACGATTTCCGGACACACCGCCGAGGCGGGCGGGACGGCCAGCTTCACGGTCGTCCTGACCTCGGAGCCGACGGCCGACGTCACGGTCGCCGTCTCGACCGACGACGCCACGGAAGGGACACCGGACGTCGCGACGTTGACGTTCACCGCTGCGGATTGGGACAACGCTTCCGCGCACACAGTCACCGTCACCGGCGTCGACGACGGAGCTGATGACGGCAACATCACCTACCACATCGTTCTTGACGCGGCGAGTTCGACGGATCTTGTGTACGACGGGATGAATCCGGCGGACGTGACGGTGATCAACGATGATGATGATACGAGTGGTGGAGGCGGTGGCGGCGGGGGAGGAGGCAGTTCCTTTGTCACCAACGGATCCGTGACGATCAACAGCGGGGACAGCTGCACGGCGGGCCTGAATGTGACGTTGACGTTGAAGGCGTCCGATGCGACGTCTGTGCTCGCGATTACAAACGATCCGACCTTCACCAACGCCAGTTGGCTCACCTTTGTGGCAGACAACGACAGTCCGATCGAATACGGATCGGACGGTAAGCGCATTTACACAATGACCGTTCCATGGACCCTCGATTCCATCGACGGCGTGCAAACCGTTTACGTTGAGTTCCGCAGTTCGGGCGGAAGCGTCACGGGAACGTACGAGGACAGCATTCTGGTGGACCGCGTTAATGGCTGCAGCACGGCCGTTCCGCCGCCGGTTTCACCGCCGCCGGAAACGCCGCCCACCGGATCCGAGGAAACGTTCGACGCCAGCGAATTCATCCGCACGGTCGACAGCGGCGCCATGTATTTCCTCGCGCCCGACGGAACTCTGCGGCCATTCCTCGATCTGCAGACGTATTTGACCTACACCGACGCCTGCGGTTCGTTCACCTACGTCGATCCGTCCGTTATCGCGAACGGCACTCCCGGCGTTCCGATGCTGCCGCGTGCCTATTCGGTCCTGGTGAAATTTCCGGAAAGCCCGAAGGTCTACATCATCACCGGCGACGGAACCACCGGCAGTACCGCCGTGCTGCGATGGGTAACGAGCGAGGAGGTTGCCGTGGAGAATTTCGGCTACGGCTGGAATGACGACGTCATCACGCTCTTTCCTTCGTCCAACTTCATCTTCACCTACGGCACCGACATCGTTAGTTACGAACCAACGCTTGCCGCGGCCAAGCTCTACAGCCGCGCGGCGCTAAACCAGGCAATCACCTTCGACCTGTACATCATCAACCCCGATGGCACCAAACGAAGCGCCTTCTCTGACTGGACCAAGGTGACGCGCAACCCCGACGGCACGATCGTTTACGGGATCGAGGACAAGGGGTCCGATTTCGACTATAACGACGTGGTGATCGATGTGGACGCCAGCACCTGCCTGTCGCTCGACATCAGTGTCCGTCCACTTGAATCCGCCTGGCACCATCAGATCGGCATCGCCATCTATTACGAAGGGGTGCTGCGCAAGGACGTTATTCTTTGGCAGGATGACCATGATGCGGTCGGATCCGATAAAGTGGTCGATCTGTCCTATCCGGAGAGCATCGCCGTGGATACGGACACGGACGGGGACGGATTAGGCCTGCAATCCGAGCTTTTGTACGGAACGGACCCGAACAATCCCGACACGGACGGCGATGGCTATCCCGACGGGGAAGAGGTGCGCAACGGATTCAATCCCCTCGGATCCGGCTTGTTGGCCAATGGTTGAAGGTTTTCCACATGCCTCCTCCAACAGGATCCGCTTGTAAGGTATACTGTTGGAGTATATGGGCATGCAGCAGCGTAGGCAGTGGAAGGGGGCCGCATCGCTCACAATCATTTCCTTTGTTTTAGCGAACATTGTTTCGCTTGTTTTGGTCTCGCCCGTTCAAGCCGTCACGCGCACCTGGGACGGCGGCGGAACGGATGGGACGTGCGGCGGCGGGGTCGGGGACGGCAACAAGTGGTCCTGCGCGGCCAACTGGAGCTCGGATACGGCGCCGACCTCTTCAGATATCGCCGTATTCGATGCGACATCCACGAAAAATGCCACCATCGACTCGGCTATCAGCGTGGCCGGAATCTCGATCAATACAGGGTATACAGGCACCATCACTCAGGCCGCAACCGTGACGGTCGGGACGAGCAACTATGTGCAGGCGGCCGGAACGTTTACGGGGGCCACTCAGACGATCACGATGAACGGAGCCTTTACGATTTCGGGTGGGACATTTACCTCAACATCTGGAACAATGACGCTCGCGCGTAATTTTACGCATACGGCGGGTGGCACGTTCGCCAACAACAGTGGTACGGTCGAGTTTGCCTCTAGTGCGGTCCGTACCGTAGACGTGGCGAGCACGGAGACGTTTTATAACATGACGATCAACGCCACGGCGGCCGGAAACGGCATTTTCGTCTCGACCAACGATACGCTTATCGTGAGTAACCAGCTCACGCTCACGAATGGAGAGATTTCCGGAGCCAGTTCCGCAGGCGGGGAGGTTCGCGTGGACAGTGGGTTCACCTACAATACAACGTTTGACGGAGGAACCGGAACGGTCGAATTCAATGCGCCGATCGCCCTCACGTTGTCCGCCGGTAACATCATGTGCGGCATCAAACTGACAAACGCGGGTTCCAGCTATACCGGTCCCGGTTCCGGTACTGTCACGTTTGAGGGCCCGGTCACAACCGGCCCCGGCACGTTCACGGCGGGTGCGACGACGACGCAATTCCAAAGCAGCCTGACAGTAAACACGAGCGGAACGTTCTCCGCGCCAACCACCGCCTATTTTTACGGGTCCGTCAGCGCCACACTCAATGTCGATTCGACGGAATCGTTCACCAACGTCGAGATCGCCAAGTCCACGTTCAACAGCGTGACGATGAGCGACGCGACCGACACGATCAACGTAAGCGGATCTCTTACGCTTACGTCCGGATCGATCAACGGAACCGACGGGTCGCTTATCAATGCGAACGGGGCATTCAGCTTGAACACCGCCTTTCGCGGCGGAACGGCTCAAGTGGTCCTCAATACGCTCCAGACCCTCACGTTGGTAAGTGCCCAACTCGTTCCGGGTTTTACCCTTGCCGTTTCCGGTTCAAGCCTGACGGGTGCTGGGGCGGGGACCACCAACACGATCGGCGGAGATCTTCGGCTGGCCTCCGGGACCACGTTCAGTGCGGGGGCGGGGACGGTTACCATCGGCGACGACTTTGTCATAGATCCGGCCGCCACGTTTAATCACAACTCCGGAACGATCTCCCTGAACTCTACCTTTAACGTCAATCACATCATCAGCGGGACGGCGTTAGCGTTCAATAACTTTACGTACACGACCTTTTCTTCCGGAACATCCGTGACCTTCCCGGCGAGCACCACCACGACCTTCGCTGGCTATTTGAAACTGTATACGTCGTCCAGCGACCCGGTGCAGCAGGTACTGATCAATAGCAGTTCTTCCGGCGTACAAGCCACGCTGAGTGCCACGGATCAGGCGAACAGTTTGTTTCACGACCTGAACGTCCAGGACATCGACAACGCCAGTGCGTTCACGTTCTCCTGTCGTGTCCGTTGCACGGATTTAGGAAATAACACGGGCTGGTATTTTGGGGATCCGGGCATCATTGTCGGAACGCCGACGGGCGACACGACAGAGGCCGGCGGAACGGCGATGTTCAGCGTCGTCCTGCGCAACGAACCGCTCAATGACGTGACCGTTCCCCTCGCGAGCTCGAACACCGCGTAGGGAACCGTGCCCAGCTCGATCGTTTTCACGTCAGCGGATTGGGATACGCCGCAGACGGTCACGGTCACGGGGGTGGACGATGCGCTGAATGACGGCGGGCAGCCCTACACGATCACCGTCGGTCCCACAACATCCAGCGATACGAATTACAGTGGCCTGACGGGCGCGGATGTCAGCATGATCAATGATGACGACGATACCCCCGCGAATGCGGTTGATTTTGAGACCGACACGAATTTTGACACGGAAGACATAAAGGACGATGGACCGACGCCAATCGTTTTTGCCACGCAAGATTATTACACGCACGTATTCTTGCAGGATGCTTCCAGTATCGCGGTCGATCTCACGACAACGAAAGTAAAAGCGGGCTGCAAGATCACTATTGAGGGAGCGGAGTACAGCATCGTTCGCGTCTGGCCGGAATCGGTCGGCGAAGTTACGCTTTCCAAAGATCCGTCCGTCACGTTCGCGGACGACCCGGTCAATCTGGATTCGACGTTCGTGTCCGGGACGGTGAATAGCATTATTTGCGCTGACGTCGCCCCTCAGGGAGCGAGGCTGAATTTCGATACGATCATGGATCAGACCATCAGCACACTCGCCGACGGTCCGAGCATGGTATACGACTCGACGAACAACGTGATCTGGGCGGATGACGGCGACGCGGTTCGCATTGACCTCACGGCTGGCACGGCGACCGACTTTAATCGCGGGAGCGGTTTTGAGGGACAAATGGCCATTGATCCGACGCGGAATCGCGTGTGGTATACCAATAACTCCGACAGCACCGTGACTGTTTTTGACACCACGAACGGGGAGTATGCGTTCTCGAACAACCAAGGGTTGAGCACCTTCTCCGTCTGCAACCATCCGGATGCCGCGGCCTATGATTCCGTCAATGACAAGATATGGGTGTCCTGCGGTGGGACGCCTGACGCGGTTGCGGAAGTGAATCCCTCGACCGGCGCACTGATCACGACCATTACGC
>CAZOPY010000086.1:0-4726 GCA_964581945.1 uncultured Gammaproteobacteria bacterium
ACGATTAACATCGACAAGTCGCTGGCTCCTCCGGCCAATCCGACGGGACGCTGCGTGTCCGGGTCGCTCCTGAAGCTCGCGGACGACGGCGATCTGAATACCCAGGTCGATTCCACGGTCTACTACTGCGGTGCCGATGAAAACCGCTATGACTTTCCGAATCCGGAAACGTACTTCAGCTGGTACGCGGATTTCTCGCCCGTGCAGATCGTCTCGCCCGAGGCACTCGCCGCGCTTCCGCTGGTCGGCAACGTGACCGAGCGCCCTGGTACACGAATGCTGAAGATCCAGTCCGACCCGAAGGCGTACGCAATCGCGCGGGGCGGCATCTTGCGCTGGGTGATGGACGAATCGGTCGCCGCGGTGCTCTACGGCGCCCAATGGAACCAACACATCAGCGACGTCACCGACGGATTATTCAACTCAAGCTACCGCATCGGCGACCCGATCGACCTGACCGAGGCGATTTCGCAGTAGGGTACGCGTTGCGAGTCCAGTCTATGCCTGGCGATAGAGCTCTTGCCTTCCTCATGTTATTCTCGTATAGGAAGAAGAATAGGGAACGGAGTACGCATGCAACAAAAGCAAGGGAACATGGCGGAGCATATCTTCGGCGCGCTGGCGAACCAGGCCAGGGTGAGTATTTTGGCCGAACTTGGGCGCGGAGAACTGTGCGTCTCGCAGCTGTCGGAACGGCTGCAGTTGGAACAAACGCACATTTCTCATAACTTAAAAAAACTTGAGGATACAGGGTTCGTTCGCGTACGAAAAGACGGGCATTTCCGATTCTACTCGCTGAATCTTGAGCTAGCCGATCCGCTGCTCACAGCCGTGGATCCTGGCTGGCAGCGGTCACACGTTTCCGATGAGGATCTGTACAAGGCACTCTGCACGCTTCCGCTCTCGATCTCGGTCGTGGATGTGCAGGGGACGTATCTGTACGCGAGCGGGGATGTCATGCATCGATTCAATTTACGCAAGAGCCATTTTCTGGGACGATCGTTTTTCGACATATTCAAAGCCAACGCGCAGGCGATGGATTCCATGCGGCGCGCGCTGCAAGGGGAAACGGTCACATGGATCGGTTCGTCGGTCGGGCGCGCGCAGCGCATTCTGACCACGCCCTATCGTGACGATCAAGGACAGGTCCAAGGCGCGGTCAGCGTCACCTACGATCAACCCAGCCTGGAACCAAGCGTATGACTGCCACTCGTCCACAACGCAACAGCGCTCTCACGTCCTCGGATGTGCTGGTTTGGCTTTCGGTATTCATTGTTTACCTAACGACAGCACTCATCGGTCTGCGATTTGGCGCGGTCAGCGGGTTTGCGAGCCTTGTCTGGCCTCCGACCGGAATCGCGGTCGCGGCGGCGGTGCTGTTTGGGCGCAAAACCTGGTCCGCGATTTTTCTTGCCGCGTTTCTCACGAACGCCATCACGGGGGCGCCGCTCTTGGCTGCGGTATGCATCGGGCTCGGCAACATGCTGGAGGCAATGGTTGCGTCCGTGTTGCTCGCGCGATACGCGTTTCATCCCTCGCTACACCGCATTCGCGACGTGGCGTTGCTGATCGTGTGCGGCGGGATCTGCGGACCGATCGTGAGCGCGACCGTCGGCGTATCCGCGCTCGCGCTTTCGGGGACGGTCGCCGCAGCCGCGTTCGGGTCGACCTGGGCGGCATGGGCGGTCGGAGACGCGCTCGGGGCGATCGTGGTTGCGCCGTGCATCCTGACCCTCTCGCGCCGCGAAACGCGCCCGTGGTCCCGCGAAAAAATCCTCGAGGCCGTCGCGCTGTTCGCCGTTTTTTTCCTCTCCGACCGGACGGTTTTTTTCACCCACTCGCCGATCCCGCTTGCTCCCGCCGTTCTTCTGCCGGTTCTGACCTGGGCCGCGATTCGGTTTGAGTCTCGGGTCACCTCGTTCCTCGTTCTGCTCACGGCGTTCTCTGCCGTCGTCGGTACTTGGGCCGGGTACGGGATTTTCCATGAAACCGCTTCGACCAACGCGCTCTACGGCGTGCAGCTGGCGATCGGGGCGATCACGACGACGCAGTTTTTTCTGATGGCTGCGCTGACGGAACGTCGTGAGGCGGCGGAGGGACTTGCCGTCCTGAACAACAGTTTGGAAGGGATCGTTCAAAAGCAGACCAAGGAACTCGTTCTGCAAAAAGAGACCGCCGAGGCCGCGATCGAGAGCATCGGAGAAGGGGTGCTCATGGTGGACAATGTCGGAACGTTGTTGCGCATGAACACGCGCGCTGCGGAGCTGCTCGGCGTGGATCGCAAGGAATATTTTGATCAGCCCTATGAGCGTCTCTGGAAGGCGGAAAAGGACGGCAAGCCGCTTCATGAGTGTGCGATGCGTGTGACGGCCGCGACCGGACAGGCCGTAGAAATCGTCCGAGTAGACGGCTACACCGCCGTGCGTCCGGATGGAAAGCGCTTCCCGGTTTCGCTCACGACCACTCCCGTCCTGCTGCACGACGAACTGATCGGCATCATCCTCGTGTTCCGCGACGTGAGCTACGAGTAACAGAAAACCGGGTCCGGATGGACTCGGTTTTTGATTGGATCAAGCGGCGAACAGTTCGCGTTTGCGCCAGGGTTTGGCCAGGCGATAGGTGACCATGCGGCCCGCGCGCATCGGCTGGATCACGTCATGGCGGCGCAAAATGGCCAGCTGGTGGGAGGTGCGGGACGGGGAAGCATCCAGAATATCCGCCACTTGGGAAACGGTCAGCCCGTCCGGACACCGATACAGCGCGTTCAGGATCAGATAACGCGTCTTGCCCGTGAGCGCTTGGAACAGCTTGTGCCGTTTAGATACGCCCGGGCTGCGGACCGCCTGCTTTAATTGCTTCTGTCGCGTCCGTTCTTTGGACGCGGATCGGGTTTCCATAGGCATGTTTAAGATCACAAATAGAGAATATGATATTTTTGTCATGTTCGTCAAGAAGGTGATTTGTCCACCGTGCGAGAGCCAGCTGTGGTATACTCAACCTGTTAGATAACACCGATTTTTTCGACTGTATGACAGTTTTTTTCGGGAAATCACGCATCGTTCTTGGCGCGGTTTCGCTTGCGGCGTTGGTGATTGCTGCGTCCGGCGTCGCCGCCTCCGCTCGATCAAGCATCTCTCCGGACGTCATCCCGGGGCAGTACATCATCGTGCTGAAGGATTCAGCCGCTGATTCCGCATCCGTCGGTGAGGCGATGGCGGCAGAACACGGGCTCGGTATCCAGTCAGTGTATTCGCACGTCCTTCACGGATTCGCCGCCACGGTCCCCGCTTCGCAGCTGCAGGCGCTCGAACACGATCCGCGGGTCGCGTACGTGTCCGCCGACGCGGTCGTGAATGCGTTCGGGAAGCCCGGTTCGCCCGCGCCGCAGCCGGCGCAATCCGTTCCGACCGGGATTCAGCGCGTACAGGCGCGCGCGAGCGCTCTCACGGGCGCGGGAATCGGGGTCGCGGTGATCGACACCGGGATCGATCTGCACCATCCGGATCTCGCCGGGAACATCGTTGCCAACACAAGCTGCATCACCGGCAAAAAAACGGGTGATGACGACAACGGCCATGGCACACACGTGGCCGGAACGATCGCCGCGCTCGACAACACGGTTGGCGTGGTCGGCGTCGCGCCGCAAGCCAAACTTGTGGCCGTGAAGGTGTTGAACACGCAGGGGTCGGGGAGCTGGTCGTCGATCATTTGCGGACTCGACTGGGTCGCGGCGCACGCGTCGACGTACAACATCGAGGTGGCCAACATGAGTTTGGGCGGCAGCGGTTCAAGCGACAACAACTGCGGGATCACAAACGGCGACGCGCTGCACCAGGCGATCTGCCGCACGCGCGACGCGGGCGTGACGATCGTGGTCGCGGCCGGCAACTCCGCCGCGGACGCGTCGACCTCGGTTCCGTCTGCGTACGATGACGCGGTCATCACGGTTTCCGCGCTCGCGGACAGCGACGGCGCATCCGGCGGAGCGGGCGCATCCACAAGCTACGGCACGGACGACACCTTCGCTTCCTTCTCGAACTTCGGCTCGGTCGTCGACATCGGCGCGCCGGGTGTGAACATCCTGTCGACCTGGAAGGGCGGCGGATACAACACGATCAGCGGCACAAGCATGGCGACCCCGCACGTCGCCGGAGCCGCCGCGCTGTACCTCCAAGCGCACCCGGGATCCACCTGGACCCAGGTCCGCGACGCCCTCGCCGGCACAGGCGAATCACTCGGCGCGGGCCACACCGACCCGAGCGGGTTGCACTCGGAGGCGGTCGTCAACACGGTTTCTTTCTAATGCGCATTTCAAGAAATCAAATCGCCGTTCTCGTTACGGTCGGCGCGCTGGTGTTCGGTGCTCTGGGTTTGGTGCTCCTCCTAAATGCGTTGCGCGCCGTTCCTGCAAACGAGGCGACGACCGACGCGAACACGGCCAGTCCGAAGCAGAAACCATCGACCGTTGCCACGACTCTCTCGGTCGCGACCGTGCGGGACGCCGCCGCGCGCAAGGCGGTGTGCATGGACGGTTCGCCGGCTATCTACTATTTTCGGCCGGGCGTGGATGACGGCGCTGACCGGTGGGTGATCTGGCTCGAAGGCGGAAGCGCCTGCCACGACGCGGCAAGCTGCGAGAAGGCGCGTAAGGACCCGGATTTCAGTTCGCTTAAGGCCAAGCCAACCAAATCAATCGACGGAATTTTTTCACCGGACCCAAAACTCA
>CAZOPY010000087.1:0-4630 GCA_964581945.1 uncultured Gammaproteobacteria bacterium
GCTACGCGTCAAACGGCCCGCCGGTTTCAAGCGCGTCGGCCTGTTCTTCGCCGGGATCATCGAACCCGACCTCGTCTTCCAGTTCCTCTTCCCCTTTGGAAAGCTCGTCGCTTTCTTCCGGTTCTTCTTCGAGCGGTTCCTCGTCGCCCGTCACCGTTTCCTTCGTTGATCCCTTCTCCATACCCCTCGAATATAGCCGACCCGGCCGGGCTTTACAAGCCTTTCTTGGTCCGGTATCCTTTCCGCATTCATGCCGACATAGCTCAGATGGTAGAGCACGTCCATGGTAAGGACGAGGTCTCGGGTTCAATTCCCGATGTCGGCTCCAGGGCAGGTACCGAAGCGGTCAAACGGGACAGACTGTAAATCTGTTGGCTTACGCCTTCGAAGGTTCGAATCCTTCCCTGCCCACCAACCGCCGCCTTAGCTCAGCGGTAGAGCAACGGTTTTGTAAACCGTAGGTCGTCGGTTCGAGCCCGACAGGCGGCTCCAGAATTGACGGATTTCGGGCGTTCTGATACCCTCCGACCATCACCTTTTTCCTATGTCTCAAGACTATCGCATCAAATTGGAGTGCACCACCTGCAAGCAGGTCGGCTATAACTCCCACAAGAACAAGAAAACGCTCAAGGGGCGCCTGGAACTGAACAAGTTCTGCAAGTGGTGCAAGAAGCACACGGCGCACAAAGAGACGAAGTAAAAACACCCTCGCCGTTTGGCGGGGGTGTTTCTTTTTGGCTTACATGAGGGCGTCCTTGGCCTGCTTGGCAACACGGAACTTCACGACCGTCTTGGCCGGAATCTTGATCGATTCGCCGGTCGCCGGGTTCCTACCCATGCGTTCCTTGCGGTGCACCTTCACGAGCTTACCGAGGCCCGGGAGGCCGAATTCGCCGTTCTTCTTGACCTCCGAGTACGCCATCTCCACCAGCTTATCCATGTACATGCCGACGTCCTTCTTCGACATGCCCGTTGCTTCGGCCATGGCGGCCATCATCTGCGACTTAGACATTTTCGCCATATGTGAAGGCAATAATGATTTTTTACGGTGCTATTGTAGCACGTTTTCCTAGGAAATACACGCCCTGGGGATAAAATCAACCGTGGGTGGGCGGGACGGACGACCCGAGTTCGGCAACGCGCGTTTCGAATTCGACCAACTTCTGGTTCTCCGGATTCACCTCGCGCAAGAGGGCGATGCCGCGCCGGGCTTCGGCGCCGTCCTTGGAGGCGATGGCGGCTTCGATCAGATAGTCGATGTACTTCGGATTGTGCGGACGCAGTTTCACCGCCGTGGCAAAACGCTTCATCGCGGCGGGTGCGTTCGATTCCTTGGATTCGAGCTCGCCCAGACTCACCTGGATGCTCGCGTCCTTGGGGTCGAGCTTGGCCGCGAAACTCAGCGTTTCGCGCGCTTGGACATATTTCTTGTCGAGCAGATACAGGTTGCCGAGTTCTTCGTACGCTTTCACATGTTTCGGATTGTGGCTGATGATTTCGATCAGCCTTTTTTCCGCCTGGAAATATTCCTCTTCTTTAATGAAGCCGGCCGCTTCTTCCATCAGGCGGCGGATCGTCCCTTCGTCCGTGGCATGGCCGGTGCCGCCCAGACCCTGCTGCAGTTTCTTATAATACTGCTCCATGGCGTACACGCGCTGCACCGCGCGGCGTCCGAGGCGCGACGCGCTCGTGCCGAGCGCGCGGAAAAAACCGAAGACGCGATCCAGGCGCTTCCCTGTCAGCCGGCGCATGCGCTGCATGATGATCGCTTCCTTCACCTGCTTCACGCGTTCGGCCGGCAACGCCGCGACGTTGATCACGCGCAGCTGCGGAACCTTGCGCATCAAAATAACGAGGACGATGAGTCCGCACACGACCGTGACCGCAAGAGGGATATACCACCACATCATACTTATCGCGACGCTTGCTCGCCTTCGATCACGTCCGAAGCAGCGTTTAGAATTTCAATAAACTGGTGAATCTTCACGCTCGCGCCGCCGACCAGCACCCCGCCGATCTCCGGTTCGCGCAGGAACGAGAAGGCGTTCGTTCCGTCCACGCTGCCGCCGTACAAGATCGGCGCCTTTGCCGCGGTCGGGCCGTCGAGTTCGGCGACCAGGATGCGGCGGATGTGGGCGTGCATGGCCACGGCGTCCGCCGGCGTCGCGGACTCCCCGGTGCCGATCGCCCAGATCGGTTCGTAGGCGACCGCAAACCCCTCGCGACCGAATCGCACGTGACGCACGGCCGCGCGCACCTGCGCCGCGACCTTCGATTCGGCTTCGCCGCGCGCGCGTTCGTCCGCGGTTTCGCCGACGCACAGGATCGGCGTCAGCTTGTTGCGCGCCGCGGCCACGAGTTTGGCGTGAACCATCTCGTCGGTTTCGGCCAGATGCGCGCGTCGCTCCGAATGTCCGACGATCACGTGCGTGACGCCGAGCTCGGTGAGCATGCGCGGCGAGATTTCGCCCGTGAACGCGCCGTCGTCCTCCCAAAAGACGTTTTGGGCACCGAGCGCGACCCGGCTCTTCGCCACCGCCTTGCGCACCTCGCCGAGCGCGACGAACGGCGGGCACACGACGACCTCGGGGACCGTGCGCTTGCCCCGCAGCGCCAACAGCACCCCGCGCGCGAGCGCAATGCTTTCGCGGGTGCCGATCTTCATTTTCCAATTGCCGACGATCAGTTTAGACATAATGGCCGAAGTGCTTCAGAAGCATCTCCGGGGTTTTATACGGGCCGATCCCGGCGTAGCAAAGACGCCCTGGGTTGAACAGCTCGCGCGCGACGTCCTTCACGTCTTTCAACGTAATGGCGTCGATCTTTTTCAGATAGTCCTCGAGCGAGATGACCTCGCCGCGGAACATCTCCTGGCGGGCGAAATTTTCCGCGCGATCCGACGAATCTTCGAGCTGCAGGAGTAGCTTGCCGCGCATGTAATTCTTGGCGAGTTTCAGCTCCGCCGCCGTGATCCCGTTCTTTTTCACGGACCGCACTTCATTGAAGATCGTTTTCATCGCCACGTCAAGCCTGGACTTGTCGAGGCCGGCCTGAATCATGAAGGCACCCGTGTCCTCGTACGGCGAGTTCGACGCACGCACGAGATACGCCAACCCGCGGCGTTCGCGCACCTGCACGAACAGACGCGAGCTCATGGAACCGCCGAGCGCGATCGCGAGGACCTTGGTCGGCAGATCGCGCGGATCCTTCACCCCGAACGAGGGGAAACCGAACGCGACCTGGATCTGTTGCGTCTCTTTGAACTGAACGCGGCCGCGCGGAATCTTGCATTCCGACAGCGTCGCAAACGGCTGAAACTCCGCGGCTTCGCAGTCGCGCTTGCCGACCTTCCCGAACGTGTCGTTCAACAGCTTCATGGAGTTGGTCGGAATCTTTCCGGCCAGAGCGATCACCAGGCGCGACGGCGCGTAGTACGCGTCGCGGTACGCGATCACTTGCGCGCGCGTCATCGTCTGCATCGTGTGATGCGATCCGGCGATCTCCCAACCGAGCGTGTTGCCGTCGAACATCGCCTGCTCGAGCAGGTCCTCGACGTGCATCATCGGGTTGTCGTGATACATGTTGATCTCTTCCATGATCACCTTGCGTTCGCGCACCATCTCCGCGTTCGCGTACGTCGAATGAAACATCATGTCATGCATCATGTCGATCGCGAGCGGGATGTGGTTGCCGTCCACGCGGATGTAGTAGCCGGTCAGGTCCTTGCCGGTGTACGCGTTGTACTCGGCCCCGACCGAATCGAGCGCTTTCGAGATGTCGAGCGTGTTCGGGCGACGCTTCGTCCCCTTGAACATCATGTGTTCGATGAAGTGCGACGCGCCGTTGATCGCCGGATATTCGTAGCGCGAGCCGACTTTGACGAGCACGAGCAGCGTCGCGGCTTCGGTCCCGGCAAACGGAACAAGGTGGGTACGAATGCCATTTTTAAGAAGGTGCGGTTTGATCATAATAGGTCCCATTGGTCCCGTCGGTCCCATGCGAACGATTAAAACGTCAGCTTGTTCGTGAAGTACGGAATCAACTCTTCGATCGCGATGCGTTCCTGTTGCATCGTGTCGCGATTGCGCACCGTCACGGCGTGGTCGTTGATCGACTCGAAGTCCACGGTGATGCAGTACGGCGTGCCGATTTCGTCCTGGCGACGATAGCGTTTGCCGATCGACTGCGTTTCATCGTAGTCCGTGTACCACATCTTTGTGAGTTCCTGCTGGAGCGGCTTCGCGATCTCCTGCAGCTCCGGTTTTTTGGAGAGCGGCAACACCGCGATCTTGTACGGCGCGACGCGCGGATGAAATCGCATCACGGTGCGCGTTTCGGTTTCGCCGGCTGCGGTCGTCACCTGTTCCTCGTCGTACGCTTCGATGAGCGTCATGAGCGTCAGGCGCGACAGGCCGAACGTCGGTTCGATCACGTGCGGGACGATTTTCTCGTGCGTGTCCGGGTCCGTATAACGCAGGTCCTCCCCGCTCTTCTCCATGTGATTCTTCAGATCGAAATCCGTGCGGTACGCAAGCCCGAACATTTCCTTCCAGCCGAACGGGGTCTGATATTCGATGTCGACCGTTCGCTTCGAGTAATGCGACAGCTCTTCCTTCTCGTGCTCGCGCAC
>CAZOPY010000088.1:0-4584 GCA_964581945.1 uncultured Gammaproteobacteria bacterium
CGAGACGATGAGCTTGGTTTCCTTCTCGTTCACGTCGATGACGCGCACGTCCATGCTCATCCCGACGTACGAGCGGAGCTTTTCCAGAATCTTGTTCTTGTCGCCGCCCGACACGCGCGGGTAGTGGTCCGGCGAGAGCTGCGAGACCGGCAGGAATCCGGTGACGTGCTGGAGCTGGACGATGAGACCGCCCTTGTTCGCCTCGAGGATGGTGATCGGGACGATTTCGCCGGTCGTGAACAGTTTGCGCAGGTCCTCCCACGCGCGCTGCTGGCCCGCGAAGCGGAACGACAGCTCGACGTCGCCGTTCTCGTTTTCGAGATCGATGACGGTCGCTTCGACCTCGTCGCCTTCCTTCAGGTTCTTATAGAGCGCCGACTCCGCGAACAGCTCGCGGCCGCGCACGACGCCGGTCGTCACCCCTTCGATGTCGATGCGGACTTCGCGGCGGGACGAGGCGATGATCTTGCCGGTCACGACGTCGCCCACCTTCGGGATCTTCAAATACCCGCCTTCGGCGAGCAATTTCCCGAATGCGGTTTCCTCTTTGGCCGGTGCCGCGGCTTTGGCGGCGGCCTTCTTGGTCTGCTTTTTCGTTGCCATAGGGCAATGCCAGTAGGCGGAGGCTCGAAATCGAGCTTTGACCCGCTGGTGCTAAGAATAATGAAGTGTCGAGAGCTTACCCGACGTCTGATTTTTTGGCAACCCCTCGCAGGGCCCGGATTTCTTTGAGGATTTTCCAGGCGTCCCGGACCCTGACGCGGCTCTCGCGGCCATGCCGCCACTCAACCGGGAGCTCCTTGATCGTGAGCCCGGCGTTCCTGGCTCGCAAAAGCAGTTCGACATCGAACGTCCACCCGCGCGAGGCGAGGTCGGGGAACACCTGCTGCGCCGCCTCACGCGTAAACACCTTGAACCCGCACTGCGTGTCCGAGAACGGCAGGTCGAGCGAGCGGCGAATGACGAGGTTGAACGCGCGGCCGAGCAGCACGCGATGCGGCGGCTGCGCCTCGACAATGTTCGCGCCCGCGACCCGTCGCGAGCCGATCAGGACGTCGGCGGTTTCCAGATGCGGAAGAAAGGAGAGGAACTGCGAAGGGTGCGTCGCGAGATCGCAGTCCAAGAACAGCAGATGGTCGCCACTCGCCTGTGCGACCCCGGTTTTCACCGCCGCCCCTTTGCCTGCGTTTGTGTCGTGGCGGATGAGCCTTGTGTCCGCGCGTCCGAGCGACTCGACCACGCTCACGGTTCGATCCGTCGACCCGTCGTCCACCACGATCACTTCGTACGGCCGCCCGAGCGCCCCAAACACCCGCCCCGTCTCCTTGAGCGCGAGCGAAATCGAACCCTCTTCGTTATACGCCGGCAGAATGATGGAAAACACGGGGTCCATATCGATTTCGAGTATACGCGAACAGTCCCAAAAGAAAAATCCCGCCGGGGCGGGAGGAGGATGTTGGACACTTAGTGTCGAACATCAAACACTACGGAGGTCGGCGAGCGGCTGGAGCGAGTCGGAGACGAGGACGGCCGAGACGCGCGGCCAGAGATCGTGGAGCGCGCGCAGGCGCGAAGCCATGCGGCCGGGCTGCGGATCGACCTTCGGGATGATCAGGATGCCGACGTTGGTCGGATCCATCATCTTCGCGTCGGTCGGCGCGTCACCGAGCACCAGCACGCGCTCGGGAGGCGCGCGGTGCAGCGCGCGGAAGGACTCGCCGGCGAACCCCTTGTTCGCCTCGGTCACTACCGTCTCGGCCAGATAGCCGATGCACTCGTGGTACTTGATGCCGCGCACGAACCCTTGGAACTCTTGGCGCCACTCGAGCTGGAGGGCGAACACCGAAGGCTTCTTGCCCCGCTGAAAGATGCGGATCGCGAGGTGCTCCCGCATCCAGCACTGGATGTACTCGCGGATGCCGTAGCTCACGAACGCGACGCGTTCCGGCGCGAACGAGCGGATCAGGTCGACCGCACCCGGGCGAGGCTCGCACGCCTTGGCGTGCTCGCCCAGTACGTCCCAGGTGAGCTTCGAGTCGATCAGTCGGTTCGCGCTGTCGTAGATGAAGCAGAGGTCCCCGAAGTCGGTGCGGTCGCCCGCGAAGTAACGCGCGGCTTCCTCGGTGTCGGCGTCCCGATGGGCGGGGAGCATGCACTGGCGCATGTCGCCCCACTGGTTCCCCGGATGGACCGTCCCGTCGAAGTCGCTCACGAGCACGTCCGCGGCGCGCAGGTCGTCGAGCAGCTGTTCGGCGTTCCGGTTCGACACGTTCGCGATGAGGGCGGGCTCTTCATGCGGATGCAGGTCCGCCAGCGCCTCGACAAGCTCGGCGCTCTCCCTGAACTCAAGCAGGTGTGGGGCCACGGCATTTCGTCTCCGGGTGCTCGGCAACCCTACGGAAATCGACAACCCGCGTCAAATCCCGTATTCTCTTCTTGTATGAAACACCCCTACGAGTACAGCCTGAAGGAGTACAAGTTTGCGATTGACCACCTGGCGCCCACGGTTCCTACGGAGGTGAAGGAAGAGGCGATGAAGATGTATGAGATGTTGATCGGCAACCAGGCGGCGACGCCGGATTCGATCCATGAGGCGCTCGTGAAAACCGGGAAGGCGGAGTATCCGCACCGGCATGCTTATGCGGAGCTCACGCGGACGGCGGGCGGGGCCAAGCGCAATGAGCTGGTGCTTGAGCATGTGGACGAGACGGTACGCGCGAAGCTGAAGGCGTTGCTCGACACGGGCGCGACGCTCGACGAGATCGTGAAAAGCAATCTGTTCGAGGAACAGCTGACGGCCGACGAGCGCTATCAGGTGCAGGACGGGATCCTCGACGCGGACGAACACATGAAGGAAGAGATGGAAGGGATGGTCGAGAAGAAGAAGGCGGACTACGATGCGCTCGTTGAGAAGTACAAAAAGCAGATGGAGATGATCCAGACCGAGATCGAGAAATTGCGCGCGCTCGCGTCGAAAGACCCGAAGTGGAAGGCGGAGATTCTCGACAAGGCCGCCCAGCTTGAAGAGGGGTGGTCGGTCACGGAAAAGGACCCGACGCTCGAGAATGTCCAGAAGGAAATCGAGTACTGGCGCGGCACATTAGGAGAAGAGGTTTAACCCCTCTTCTCCACTTGTTTTTGAGGTGCCGCCATGATACAGTGGCCGCGTCCTGAACATCCATTTATGAACATTTCCTGGCACGGACTTTCCTGTTTTGAGATCAATACGAAGACCCCGGATGGCGAGGCGACGCTCATCGTCGACCCGTATCAAAACGAGACCGGCCTGCGCTTTCCGCGCACGCTCACCGCCGACGTTATCGCGGTCAGCCACGACGATACGGACGCCAACAACGTCCTCGGCGTGCAGGGGAAACCGTTCGTCATCACCATCCCAGGCGAGTATGAGGTGCGCGGCGTGTTCGTGTATGCGACGGCGGCTCCGCTCAAGAGCGATGAAAAAAAGTCGCACATGATTTTTCGCATCGAGCATGAAGGGATCGTCATCGCTCACCTCGGCGCCATTGACCGTCCGCTCACGGACGGGGAGCTGCAAAGCCTGAACAACGTCGACATCCTGATGATTCCGGTCGGCGGCGGGCGCGTGCTCTCGGCCAAGGACGCGGCCGAGGTGATCGGACAGATCGAACCGCGCGTCGTCATCCCGATGACGCACATGGTCGAAGGGGTCAAAGAAAAGCTCGGGACCGTGGATGCGTTCTGCAAAGAACTCGGGGTGTGCCGTCGCGAAGAGGCGACGAAATACAAGGTGTCCCGCCGCGACCTGCCGGAAGACGATATGCTGATCATGACGCTTTCGCGCGCGTGAGTGCTATGGAACACGACGAAGTCAGAATCCAACCACCGGATCCGCGACAGAAGCGGCTGTTTTACCTCGCGAGCGGCACGGCGATCGCCGTGGTCGCGGCCGGATGGTTCCTGTCGTTTCAAGGGATGCTCGCAAACACGCACGTCGACTCCTCGGCCGTGCAGGCGATCGGGCAGCTCACCACCGGCGTGAAGAACGTGACCGAGGACGTGAAAGCGAAGACCGCGGAGCCGGTCGCGGAAACCGGAGCCTCCCTGAACGCCGCGCTCAGTCCGGCGGCCGAAGGGGTTCAGCAGCGCGAAGACGCGCTCAATGCGGTGACGAGCATCATGAAAGAACAGATTGAATCCCCTTCATCCTCAACGACAACTCCTCAACCGTAGGTATGGCGAAATTTCCAAAAAAAGATCAGGACGCACTTCCGAACATGGGCGAACCGGGGACGAACGTCGGCAAACTGGAAGACCGCGACATTTCGGATGAGATGCGCGACGCGTATCTCGACTACGCGATGTCCGTCATCGTTTCCCGCGCGCTTCCGGACGTGCGCGACGGGCTGAAACCGGTGCACCGCCGCATCCTCTTTGCCGCCCATGAAAGCGGCTATCACTGGAACCGCAGGCATGTGAAATCGGCGCGCCCGGTCGCCGACGTGATGGGTAAATACCATCCGCACGGCGACGCCTCGGTGTACGACGCATTGGTGCGCATGGCGCAGGACTGGTCGCTGCGCGTGCCGCTGATCGACGGGCAGG
>CAZOPY010000089.1:0-4522 GCA_964581945.1 uncultured Gammaproteobacteria bacterium
AGTTCTTCTCAAGCGATTTGATTTTCAGACGGAGCTCATCGTTTTCGAGCAGCATCTCACGCATCTTGGTGAACGTGCGCATGATCTGGATATTGACCTGCACGGCTCGCTCGCTTTTGAGGACGCTTGAGAGCATGGCGACGCCCTGCTCGGTGAATACAAGCGGCTGTTTTCTTAGGCCCATCTTGGTGGAATTGGATATCACAAATTGTGACATCCAATTCGAAGTTTCCGTTTTTGTCAGCTGAAACATGAAATCCAAAGGAAACCTTTTCATATTTCTACGTACAGCTTGGTTCAGTGCGGCCGTCTTTACACCGTAAAGTAATGCTAGGTCTCGATCGATCAGCACTTTCTTTCCTCTGAAAATGAAGATCTGACTCGCGATATGGTCGAGCGAAACGAAATGATCCATAAGAAAAGATTTTTTGCGATTACAATCTGGATTATTTTTCCGCGCTCGGGCGGTAGGTGAGCGCTTCCGAGAGATGCTCGGGCAGAATCGGCTCCGAGCCAGCAAGGTCGGCGATTGTTCGGGCGAGTTTGAGTGTGCGTGTGTAGGCGCGCGCCGAGAGGCCGAGTTTTTGGACGGCGGTCTTCATGATTTGGGTGCCCGTTTGATCGAGCTCGCAAAACCGCCGCACCTGTCGCGCGCTCATCTCGGCGTTCATGACGATGTCCGCCTCGCGGAACCGTTCGAGCTGGCGGTTGCGCGCCGCCTGCACGCGTTCGCGGATGCTCGACGAGGATTCGCCGATCGCGAGCCCCGTGAGCTTCTCGACCTCGACCCGCGGAAGCGGAACGAACAGATCCATGCGATCCAGAAGCGGACCACTGATCTTCTTTTTGTAATTCAGGATGCGACTGGCGGTGCACGAGCAGGCATTCAGCGGGTCGTCCGCGAATCCGCACGGGCAGGGATTCATCGCGGCCACGAGCATGAACTTGGCGGGAAACCGAAAGGTCGCGGCCGCGCGTGACACGGTCACGAATCCGTCTTCGATCGGTTGGCGCAGATGTTCAAGCGCGTGGCGACCGAACTCCGGCCATTCATCGAGAAACAACACGCCGCGGTGCGCGAGGCTCACCTCCCCGGGCCTCGGCCAGGTGCCTCCGCCCACAAGCGCGACCGCGGAACACGAGTGATGCGGCGAGCGAAATGGGCGCTGCAACACAAGGCCGCGTCCGGCCGGGAGCTCGCCCGCGACGGAAAATATTTTGGTCACTTCGAGCGATTCCTCGGACGTCATCTCCGGCAGAATGGACGGAAGGGCGCGAGCAAGCAGCGTCTTCCCTGCGCCGGGCGGGCCGACTAGTACGACGTTGTGGCCGCCCGCCGCCGCGAGTTCGAGCCCGCGTTTGGCATGTTCCTGGCCGCGGACATCCGAAAAATCCACTCCGTCGAACGTTACGGGCGGGGGCGTCTCCCCACGAACGGCGGGAGCGATCGATGTCGTTCCTTTGAGATGCTCGAGGACGTGCAGGAGCGACAGCATCGGCAGGATCTCGATCCCGTCGACCAGGAGCGCTTCCTCTTTGTTCCCGTCCGGGACGAAGACTCGCGCGTATCCGCGTTCGCGCGCGGTGAGCGCGGCGACAAGCGCGCCGCGCACGCTTCGGACCTCGCCGTGCAGACCCAACTCCCCGATCACGAGGCTGTTGTCGAGCGCTTCGCTTGGAAACTCACCCTGTGCCGCGAGGATGGAGAGCGTGATGGCGAGGTCATAGATCGGTCCCTGCTTTTTGATGTCCGCAGGTGCCAGGTTGACGATCACCCGATACCGCGGAAAGGTGAGGCCGGTGTTTCGGATCGCCGAATAGACCCGCTCTTTGGATTCTTTAATCGCCGCGTCGGGCAAGCCGACGATGTTGAAGGTGCGCATGCCGAAGGCGACGTCCGCTTCGACGATAACGGGCTCGGCTTCCAGACCAAGAATGGCGATCGAGGTAACGGTAGACATAAAACTCCCCAAGGATAGAAGGCCTTGGGGAGCCTTGTTGATTTATTTACTCCGCTTGCGAGAGGGACAGCTCGCCGCGTTTGCGTCGGAGGTATTTGCCGCTGAGTAGGATGGTGAAAACGCCGATGACGATGAGGGTGTCAGACAGATTGATCGCGGATCGTCCGAAGAGGATCAGATAATCCACCGTGAATCCATAGACGAGTCGATCGAACAGGTTCCCGGCCGCCCCGAGGATGACGATCGTCGCCGCTGCCGTCACCTGCGGAGACGTTTTCCAGTGGCGATAGGCCATGCGGAAGAGAAACGCCAGGATGATGAGGGTTAGTCCGACGACAATAGGCAATCGAAAAGGGATGTCGAAGGCCACGCCGTAGTTTTTATGGACCGCGAGAGACAGAAGGCCCGGATTCACGAGCGCGCTGTCCGGCGGCAGGGT
The DNA here is from genome assembly GCA_964581945.1 of uncultured Gammaproteobacteria bacterium. GTDB lineage: Bacteria > Patescibacteriota > Patescibacteriia > UBA9934 > GWF2-40-263 > CAZOPY01. The sequence goes on from CAZOPY010000089.1 coordinate 2,401, forward strand.
CCGCAGAGCGACATTCTTCGCGAATTCATCCAGGGCAACGACAGCGGCCGAAACCAGGATGGTCCCGACGGCCTTTTGATGAGCCGTGATCATTTTACATTTCTTGGGTCAGCGTCTTCTTGCACTGAATGCACGAGGAAGACGTCGGGCGGGCGCGCAAGCGGCGCTCGTCGATTTCTTGCTTACAGTAGTTGCAGATGCCGTAGTTCCCTTCTTCCAGACGCTTCATGGCGCTTTCCACATCACGCAGCGCTTTGTCCAAGGCGTCCTCGAGCGACAGGTTGTCGCTGAACTGTGCGACTTCAGAGGCGTTTTCGCCCTCCTCGTCCCCGATGGTTGGGAAATCGGTGTTATAGGTCGCTTCCGCGGTTTTTGGATTGCGGTGCGCAAACTGAGAAAGCTCTTTTTCGAGCTTTTCCTTTTCATCCTTGAGCTGAACAGTGATTTCTTCGAGGAATTTGGGGTTCATAGATACAGGCGATGGGTCAAAACGTTAAGACAGTATAGCCCAGGATCGCCTGATGTGCAAGGGTCCGCCTTTCTTCGAAGATAACACGAATTTTCCAAAAATAATAGGGGGCTGGTTGCCAGTAGTATGACTTTTTGGCAGGCCCCCTGAGGGAGGGCCATGATATCCGTCGGATGCCGGGCGGTGCTAACCAGGGGTCTGGTTCTCACGGCTCGGCATCCTGTGGATGGCATGGACCTGAAGACGACTCAACTTCTCTACCTATCATTGGTCTTGCCTACGACAGAGATTTCTCTCTGTCATGGTGTAAGCGGACCGAGTTGCTTTTCCTTTTATTTTTGTTTTCAACTGCTAGGGCAGCAAGCTGACAAGTAAAGAAGTGGGATATTCTCCGAAAGCAATGGGTCGGTGCTAGGAGTGGGGCCTAAAACACAGACGAACTGCCACGGTGGCAGTGGTGGGACGCTTTCGGAAAACCTCCCTTGAGTCGGGAATTTGATAAAGAGCGACACGCGAGCCCCTTCTGAGCTACTAGGTACATGATATCACGTTGAACACAAAAAGTCAACACTGATATATTCGCTAAAATGAAAGAAAAAAACCTAAATTTGTTCAAGCGTGGATAACTCCTAATTCTTTGTATGGAAAGTTATCCCCAAAATTCGTGGTTAACCAACAAGTTATCCCCATTTCGGCATTTTTATCGGCAGAGAACGATTTTTTGCGAGAAAAGACCGTTGGAGAGAGCAATTTGAGAGAACGAGCCGCTGAGCGAGTTGATCGGCGTTGATTGATACGCGTTTGCACCGTTCAAGAGGAATGCTTCGGCCACTTTTGGTTGAAAGAGAACCGCAGGAGATGCGGCGCAGCTGTGCAATCGCTCGCCAGACGGGGAAAGAAACCCATTCAGAAGGTCTTCGCTCGTGCTTACGAAGGCGAAATCATCCTTTTCTGTCATCAGCAACGGTCCATCCACGGATTCTGTGCGAAGAACGGGCAATCCGGCCATTTGAACCTCTTCAATGACGACGGCCGACGGATCGATCACTATTTCTTCGGCGGTCGTGTTGTCTGGGAGGGTAATTTTTTGAATCTTGGCTTGTTTTAGAGCAGAAACGGCCTTCATCCATGCGGAGAGATCCAGAGATTCCGGTTTGGGGAATCTGAGAAGGATGTCTGATCCGTTCTCTTTTGCCGCAAGAATCATCGTGGCGCCCCTTCCTTCAATGGCCGTTCGTACCTGCTCGGCCGTTCCGAGCTCCAGTGGGGCAAGCAACGCGTCGATTTGCCCGGTCACGTTCTCAACCTGTGTGATTGGCAACGCTGGCATGGACAAGGCGGCGATCGTGTTTTCAGGCAATGTTTCGAGGCGAAGGGACGGTGCGTCGATTTTCTTGCCGGAAATGGCATAACCCGCGCCAGTTTGGCGAATCGTTCCCTCAGAATCATCCTCTCCATCTGTGACACGAACCGTTCCGATCACCCCTGGGAACAGACGCGCCAGAGAAAACGACGTCTTGGCCTTGGTCGGGACCGGAAGAGGCTTTTCCGACAGGATATACAGCCCGTTGCCGACTTTTTGAAACGAAATGCCGTAGGTATCCAGCGTTTTGGTCGGGAGGTCGCGTTCCGAGGAGCGAATACCGATTGCGC
>CAZOPY010000090.1:0-4388 GCA_964581945.1 uncultured Gammaproteobacteria bacterium
ATCATTACTACAACATTCGTTACCTTGGACGGCGTGATGCAGGCGCCGGGTGGGCCGAAGGAGGATACGTCCGGCGGTTTTGAATACGGCGGCTGGCAGCTGTCCTATCCCTCGGACGAGAAAATCAATTCCATTTTGGGCGGGTTCTTTGGGCTTCCGTTCGAGCTTCTTCTCGGGAAGACCACCTACAACATTTTTGCTTCGTTCTGGCCGACGGCAAAAACGGATCTGGAGGTTGCCAAGCCGTTCAATGCGACAAAGAAGTACGTCGTCTCGCACGAATCGTTCGAACCGTCGTGGCACAACTCGGTTTGCATCACGGGCGACGTGGTCGCGCAGATCAAGAAACTGAAAGAAGAGGATGGTCCGGACCTGTGGGTGTGGGGGAGCGGCAATCTGATTCAGACACTGCTCAAGAATCATCTGGTCGATCGGATGCATCTGTGGACCTATCCAATCACCATCGGCAAAGGCAAAAAACTTTTCGCCGATGGAACGCAGCCGGAAATCTTCAAGATGGTTGATTCCCAGATCGGAGCGACCGGGGTCATTTTCGCCACCTACGAACCCGCGGGAGCGTTGAAGGCGAATACGTGAGCTATGTCCAAACAAGAACTCTCCGCCGGAACGGTCCATGAGCTTCCGACGGACTTACGAAAGGCTCTCGCGGCCGATAAAACGGCACGGACGACTTGGGAAGATCTCACGCCGCTTTCGCGCAATGAGTGGATCTGCTGGGTTACGTTCGTGAAAAAAGCTGAGACGCGGAAGGAACACGTTCATCGTGTCATCAGCGAGCTCAAGGAGGGGATGCGCCGACCGTGCTGCTGGATCGGATGCATCCATCGGACAGATAAAGCCATCAGCCCTTCGGTGCGATCGGTGTTGAAGAGACGATCAAAAAAATAATCTATGTCCCAACCTCCAAACCTTCTGAACGACGACGGCACGGCCTCGATGGCCACCACGCTTCTGTTATCCCATCACGCGTTCCGCCGCGACATGGCTCGGTTCATCCGCGCCGTGGATCAGATCAAAGCCGGCGACACCTCCCGAGCGGACGCGGTGCGAGGCGAGTGGGAAACGAGCTACCGGCAAGCGCTGCATGGACATCATGTGTTTGAGGATGCCAACATCTTTCCGGACATCAAACGCAACCATCCCGATCTCGCGTCCGCAATCGACCACCTTACGCTGCAGCATCACCTGATTGACCCCGTGCTCGAAAAAGGCGACGAAGCTTTTGCCGACCTTGCGCATCCGGAACAGGCGCAAGCCCTGCTGCAGGAACTGAAAACGCTTCTTGATCAGCACCTCGCGTTGGAAGAAGCGGAAATCACCCCTTCCCTACGCGACGGCAAGACGTTCCCCGTGCCGGCGGACGACAACATGGCCGCCATGTATGCCCAAGGATTCGCCTGGAGCATGCAGGGGATCGCCCCGGAAGTGCTTGATCAGGTGCGAAAGATATTGCCGGACATTCTTCTTGCAAAACTCCCGGCCGCTCAAGCCGAATTCGAGGCGCGTTCGCGGCGCGTTTGGGGAACGTACACCGTAGGGTCGGCAACAACGCCGGTGCCGACGAAATACTGACGGTGCTAGGCGTGCGTGTCGCAATAATACGCGATCGCGTCCCGGAGCCAACGCGCGAGACCCGGGCGAACGGCGTCGTAGGTTGCCGTGAAGCGCGGATCGTCGACGTACATCTCCCCAAGGTTGCGGTACATCGGAATCGGACAGGCGTAGAAGAAGTTGATCCCGTCGTAGTGTTTCTGGATGAGCGCCTGGACCTCGGGGCTGTTGATCGGTTTGTCCATGTTGTTCGCGAGTTCATTCGTGAACGCTTTTCCATCGGCCTTGAGTTTGTCCATTTCCGCTTTCGTCATCTTGCCGACCTTCTTCATGCTTTGCGCGTAGGCGTCCGTGTTTCCCCAGCGCTGTTTGACCTCCTCCTGATACTGTTTCACGTCATCATCCTTGAACGCGTCGTACAGCTCTTCCCTGTCCATTTTTTTATCGTTCGACATAGAGTGAATTGTTTTACGAATGGATTTCATGAGTCCGTCGAGTCGTGTGCGAATATTCTAAACCCTGACGTAACGTCAATGTCAAGCCCCTCCCCTCTCCGCTACGTTTCGCGCATTTTGTTCTCTGCTTCGCGAGTGGTATCCTGACTCAATGAACAAGCGCGCGGCCATACAGATCTCAGGCCTTGTTGCCGCTGCCGTGATGGTCGGCACGATCGGGTTTCGTTTTGTGAAATCGGATCGGGTTGTGACAGCAGAAAACGTGGCTGATGTGCCCGCGCCGGTTGAACCCGAGCCGGTGCCCGTGTTGGATACGGTGGCGTACGATCTGAAATTGCAGCAGCTCGCCGGAGAGGCTCCGCCCGCACTCTGGCCGGCCGAAGCGGTGTATCCGAATGTCGGCGCATTGCTCCCATTCAACCGCATCGTCGCATACTACGGAAACTTTGAGTCAAAAGGGATGGGTGTGTTGGGCCAGTACCCACCTGATGAGGTGCTCGAGCGGCTCAAAGGCGAGGTTCAGAAATGGGAAGAGGCGGATCCGACGACCCCGGTGGTGCCAGGAATCGATTATATTGCGGTCGTGGCTGAAGCAGGTCCGGGCGACGACGGGATGTATCGAACCCGCATGCCGGACGCACAGATCCAAAAGGCGCTCACGATGGCGGAAGAGGTTCACGGCATCGTCATTCTGGAGGTACAGGCGGGATTATCCGATGTGCTCGAAGAGGTCCGCGCACTCGAACCCTATCTGTCTCTCCCGCAGGTCCATCTTGCCATCGATCCCGAATTCGCCATGAAAAAATCCGGGAAACGTCCTGGGTCGGTTGTTGGAACCGTGGACGCCGAGCAGGTGAACGCGGTCGCCGACGAGCTTGCGTCGCTTGTCCAGGCGCACCATCTCCCGCCGAAAATCCTCGTGGTGCATCGCTATACGAGCGACATGGTCACGCACGCGGAAAACATTTCCCCGCTTCCGGAGGTCCAAATCGTGATGGATATGGACGGCTGGGGGTCGCAGGGGTCAAAAATCCAAACCTACCTCGCCTACATCTACGGCGAGCCGGTCCAGTTTACGGGGTTCAAATTGTTCTACCACAACGACACGCTCCAACCAGGATCGCATCTCTTCACCCCGGAAGAAATTCTCAAGCTCTCGCCACAGCCGTCCTTCATCCAATATCAGTGACGCAAACAAAACTCCCCCGTTGCCGGGGGAGTTTTCGTTTATTTGAAGGCGAGGTTGATCGGCGCCGCCTGGGTCACGAGCAGCGGCTGATCCCAGAGGCGTTTGCCGTTTCGCAGCGAGCGGGCGGCATAGCCATTGTTCTTGTTGCAGCTGTTGTGACACTGCACGGCGTAGCTCACGTACTTTGGATAGCTGTGGGATTCGAGATAGGTGAGCGTCCAGTTGGCGGAACACACGAGGTCTTCCGCGCAGGCCGTGGTGATGTGGTGCAGTTTGTAGTGGATCTGGAAGTACCCGCGGGCGGCCCCATGGTCGCCGATGGCGGTCGAGATGTTGCTCGATTCCGTCCAGAGCATGCCCAGGAGTACCTTCGCGCAATCCTCTCCGTACCCGCGCGATTCACAGACGCTCAGGAGCGTTTCCTGCACCGTATAGGTGACCGGCGCCATCTGGAACTCATCCAAGGCGACCGTCGGTTCCGGCGCGGTTTGCGCCAAAACGACCTGGTGTGGCACAAGGGTCAAAAGGATCATGGCCACGACGGCGTTCTTCGCGAACGTTTTCATGGACATAAGGTTTATTTTGTAACCAATATTAGCCATAAATAAACGACCGCGCTGTTGCGGTCGAGGGATCAGGGTACCATATTTTTGGGTTTTTGTCAATACTCGACAACAAAAAAATAGCTCGAAATTCCTGCCTTTTTTTGCCCTACCCGAAACCAGGTAATGTCTGCTAAAATAGATGAACAGGGGAAAATTAACGCGATCATCGTGCGGTTTAACATCTTCATCATTCTTTTCGTCTCAAGCGTCCTCCTGGGCAGCGGGTGTTCGGTTGTGCCTACCCCGCCGCAAGACAACAGCTCGCCAACAACCGCAAATTCGAGCAGTCAAACACAGACGATCGATCCGCATGCCATCCCGATCGGGGACGCCAAACTCTCGATCGAACCGAAGCAAGGGTACGTCTATTCCTGCGTGACGCAGTTCAATGGCCGCGGAGCGTCGCATGTGGGTCCGTGGATTAACGGCGACACGTGGGATATGACGACAAAGGCCGTGGTGATGGGAAACGTCTTGTGGCCGGATGCGATCTTCTCGACATCCGTCGCCGGATCAGAACGTCTCCTCGCCGGAAACGGATTGCCGGTCGACACCCCGACCGGAATC
>CAZOPY010000091.1:0-4385 GCA_964581945.1 uncultured Gammaproteobacteria bacterium
GCGGGCGAAGCGAATGCGCCGTTCTTCCACATCAGCGGCTCGGAATTCGTCGAGATGTTCGTCGGCGTCGGCGCCGCGCGCGTGCGCGACCTGTTCGCCAAGGCGAAGAAGAGCGCGCCGTGCATCATCTTCATCGATGAAATCGACGCGGTCGGCCGCCAGCGCGGATCGGGTCTTGGCGGGAGCCACGACGAACGCGAACAGACGCTGAACCAGATCCTCGTCGAAATGGACGGATTCGATCCGAACATCGGGGTGATCGTGATCGCGGCCACCAACCGCCCGGACGTGCTTGATCCGGCCCTGCTCCGCCCGGGCCGCTTCGACCGCCGCGTCGTCCTCGACCTCCCGGACATCAACGAACGCGAGGAAATCCTGCACATCCACGCGAAGGGCAAACCGCTCGAAAAAGAGATCAACCTGCGCCGGCTCGCGGAACGCACGATCGGCTTCTCGGGTGCGGACCTCTCGAACCTGTTGAACGAAGCCGCCATTCGCGCGGCGCGCAATGACCGCAAACTGATCACGCAGGAAGATTGTCTCGACTCCATCGAAAAGGTGCTGCTCGGACCGGAGAGGAAGAGCCACATCCTGTCGCCCAAAGAACGCGAGGTCACCGCCTACCACGAAGGCGGGCACGCGCTGGTCGCTCACACGCTTCCGCACGCGGACCCGGTGCACAAGGTGTCGATCATCAGCCGCGGACGCGCCGCCGGGTACACCCTGAAACTCCCGAGCGAAGACAAAAAGATGCACACGAAGTCGGAATTCATCGACGACCTCGCCGTCATGCTCGGCGGGTTCGTGGCTGAAAAAGAGGTGTTCGGTGACCTGACCACCGGGGCCAGCAACGACCTGCAACAAGCAACGAAACTCGCCCGCGCGCTCATCACGCGCTACGGCATGAGCGACACGCTCGGTCCGCGCACGTTCGGCGAGCAGGAAGAGATGATCTTCCTCGGCCGCGAAATCCACGAGCAGCGCGATTACTCCGAGAAGGTGGCCGAACAGATCGACCAGGAAATCTCGAAGCTGATCCATAGCGCAATGGAGACCGCTCGTGCTATCATGCAGAAAGACCGCAAGCACCTCGACAAGATCGCCCATACCTTGCTCGAAAAAGAAACGATCGAGAAAGAAGCGTTCGAGGCGCTCTTCAAAGAACATCCAAACCCGAACGAAGGAGCCGCTTAAGGAGGAACGAAGGGGGATATGGCCACGCGCAAACCCAAAGCGATCTATCGCCCGTTGCTTGCTGCCGCTTGGCAGTCTGCTTGGGAGCGCAAGACGCTTTGGGTTTTTGGTGCGCTTGCGTCGCTTGTCACGACCGGCGGCGTGTTCGAGATCGCCTTCCGCGCGTTCAAGCGGATCGAAACATCCCGCATGTTTTTCGAGAACGTCCTTTCGGGAGGCGTCCCTGGCTACGACATGGCGGTGCAGTACATCCAGGTCGCCAGCCGCGTCGAACCGTGGCGTCTGAACCTGATCGGCCTGTTCGCGACCCTTCTCGCCCTTGCGCTGCTCGCGGCGGCGGTGTGGGCACAAGGGGCGCTCGTCGCCGGCGTGTCCGCCAAGAAGGAACTCGCGTGGCACGAAGCGCTGAAGCACGGCCGCGACCGGTTCTGGTCCCTGCTCGGCATCGCGATCGTGGCAAAAGTGCTGACCGCGCTCGCGTACCTCGTCACCGCGCTCCCGCTCGTGCTGTTTTTGGCGCAAGGAACGCTCGTGAACGCCGTTCTCTACTTCGTCATCTTCCTCCTGTTCTTCCCGACGATCATTTTCCTCTCGATCGTCAACAACCTCGCGGTCGTGAGCGCCCTCCGCCGCAAGCACGGGACGCTCCACGCGATCCACGACGCCCTCGATCTTTTGCGATCGCACTGGCTCGCGACCCTGGAACTCGCCGTTGCCCTGTTCGTCGCCTCGGTTGCCCTCACCTTTATCGGCATCATCCTGGCCACCATCATCTCGGCGGTCATGGTCGCCTTCCTGGTTGGCAGCCTTCTGTTCGGCTCCGGAGCGCTCTACGCCTCCGCCGTCAGCCTGACCATCCTGGTCATCGCCTCCTACATCGCCCTCATGCACGGCCTCATCACCACCTTCCAATTCGCCGCCTGGGTCAACTTCTACGACAAGGCCGCCAAACGCGGCATCTTCGCCCTCATCACCCGCTGGTGGCAGGGGTGGTAAAACTGCGTTGCGCCACGATTCCAAACACGCTACACTGTGCACAATGTGGCGTGTTTTTTGTTTCGCCTGTTGACCCTGACGGTTGACTCCTATGAACCAGTTGAACTCCATTGAAGATCTGATGAAGAAGTCGGCGCCGCCGGCAGGGACCGTGCGGGTGGGGGCTCCTTCAGTCACGGAAAAATTCGAGGAAAAGATGCACGCGGTCCGGCTGAGCGAAGCGGAGTCCGAGGCGCAGGCGCAGGCCAAGGCGATGGGCGTGCCGTTCGTGAACCTGAAAGGGTTTCCGATCTCGCCCGAGGCGCTTTCTCTCATCCCGCAGGAACAGGCCGAGCAGATGAAAGCGATCGCGTTTCTGTTTACCGGGACCGAATTGCGCGTCGGCGCGCTCGACCCGACGGACCCGAAGATCAAGGAGCTCGTGTACCAGCTCGGGGAACGCAACAAGGCCAACGCCGGGGTATACAAAATCTCGTCGGAGAGTCTGCGCGTCGGGATTCAAATGTACGCCACGCTCCCCAAATTCAAAGAGATCATCAAAGGGGTGAAAATCACGGACAAGGAGCTCGAGAAGTTCCAGGCGGCCATGAACGCGTTTGCGGACATCCAAACCACGATCCAAGGAGCGTCGATCACGGACATCATGACGATCCTCATGGCGGCCGGGCTCAAGTTCGGGTCGAGCGACGTGCACGTCGAGGCCGAGCAGGAAAAAATCGTGGTGCGCTACCGCATTGACGGGGTGCTTCAGGACGTCGCTTCCCTGCCGCACGATCAGTGGAAAAAAGTCATCTCGCGCATCAAGCTGATCAGCGGACTCAAGATCAACGTCACGGACAAACCGCAGGACGGCCGCTTCACGATTTTCCTCGCAAGCGGCGACACCGACGTCCGCGTCTCGACCATTCCGACCGCCTGGGGCGAGTCGGTCGTGATGCGTATCCTGAAGCCGTCGGCGATCAACGTCGAGTTCTCGCAGCTCGGATGGCGGCCGCTCATCGAGAAAAAGCTCGTGCGCGAAATCGAAAAGCCGCACGGGATGATCGTCACGACCGGGCCGACCGGCTCCGGAAAAACGACCACGCTGTACGCCATGCTGCGCAAGCTGAACGAGCCGGGGGTGAAGATCATCACGCTCGAAGATCCGATCGAATACAAACTAGAAGGGGTCAACCAATCGCAGATCGACGCATCCAAGCAGTACACGTTCGCGGGCGGTCTGCGCTCGATCCTCCGCCAAGACCCGGACATCGTGATGGTCGGCGAAATCCGCGACCTCGAAACCGCAGACGTCGCCATCAACGCGGCATTGACCGGTCACCTGCTGCTGTCGACCATCCACACGAACGCGGCTTCGGGTGCGATCCCGCGTTTTGTCGCCATGGGCGTGAAACCCTTTCTGCTCGCCCCGGCACTGAACGCCATCATCGGGCAGCGTCTCATTCGCAAGATCCACGACGCCTGTAAAATCGTCGACACGGACATTCCGGCGGATCGCCTGGAAGAGGTCAAAAAGGTGCTCGCCGCGATCTCGCCCGCTTCAGGCGAACCGGTGCCGGACCTCACGAAGCTCACCTTCTACAAAGGCAAGGGGTGCGAGATCTGCAACGGGAGCGGGTACAAGGGCCGGCTCGGGATCTACGAAATCATCATCATGACCGACGAGATCCGCAAATCGCTCTCCGAACACATTTCGGAATACGAGGTAAAAAAATTAGCCATCGACCAAGGGATGGTCACGATGGCTCAGGATGGGTTGTTGAAAGCGCTCGACGGAATCACGTCCGTGTCGGAAGTCTGGGACGCTACGGGCGGCGAATAATTTCGATCACGCGGCGGTTTTCTTCGTCGAGCTCGAAACGCACGTCGTGCGTGGGCTCGACCGGGATACCGGTGACCGCGCGCGGCCATTCGATCACCACGACCGCATCCCGACGCCCGAGCCACTCGTCGAGCCCAAGGTTCACGATGTCCTCGGGCGTTTTTAGTCGGTACAGATCAAGGTGAACCAGCCGTTTGATCGTCGCCTGGGGAACCGGATACACGTTCATGACGGCAAACGTTGGGCTGGTCACGGTATCCATAACGCCGAGGGACTCCGAGAGGCCCTGCACGAACGTGGTCTTCCCGGACCCGAGTTCGCCCTCGAGCGCGATCACCTCCTCGCCGCGAAGCGTCGCTGCAAAATCCGCGGC
>CAZOPY010000092.1:0-4331 GCA_964581945.1 uncultured Gammaproteobacteria bacterium
CCGCGACCGTGCCAATGTTCGACGGCTGGCACCACGTCTTCCATCACTGGGGACGCATCCTGCGCGACAGCCACGGGCACCTGCTCGGTATCCGTCAGTATAAGGACGCGATGGAAACCGAACGCGAGATCAAGGAACTCGACCCGGCGCTGTATTGCTTCCGCGCCGACTGGCTGTGGGCGAACATCCATCAGCTCAAAAATTTCAATGCGCAGGGCGAGTATTATCTGACCGACATGCTCGAGCTCGCCGTGACGTCGCAACATGAGGTCGCCTCGCTCTCGGTTCCGCCCGAGGAGGCGATCGGGGTGAATACGCCCGAAGAGCTGGCGGTCGCCGAGGATCTGTACCAGCAATTTCATGCCGGCGCCTAAACTCATTTTGGTCGGCGGCTCGCCCGCAACCGGAAAGACCACCGTGTCCCGGAAACTCGGGGAAGCGACGGGGATCGCACGCGTCTCTCTTGATGAAATCAAAGAGGCGCTTTTTGATCGCGTCGGCTATCGGAATCGCGCCTGGTCAAAGCAGGTCGGACAGATCGCGTTCCCCGCGTTTCAGCGGCTGGTCGAGATCCATCTCGAACGCGGGGATTCCGTCATCGCGGACGCAACCTTCCTCTGGCTCGACGACGCGCGCTGGATTCGCGAGCTTGCCGCGCGCACGGGCGTCGAACTCGTTCTCGTCTGGCTGACGGCCGATCCGCGCGTGCTGCGCGAACGGTTCCTCACGCGCGCGAACACCTCGCGCCACCCGGGACATTGCGACTCATTGGACGAGGTTCTTGCGGAGTTCGACGAACGATTTTTTACGAAAACATTTTTGCCTCTTCCGCTCGGCTGTCCGACCTGTGTCGTGGACACCACGGACCTCGGCGCGGTACAACATGAGGAGATTCTTTCGTTCGTATGCGCCTCATAACCGACTGGCATATCCATTCGAAGTACTCGCGCGCGTGCTCGAAGGATTTGGAATTGGCAAAGATCGCGCGCATGTGTGAACGCAAAGGGATCGACGTGGCCGCGACCGGGGATTGGACGCATCCGGCCTGGGCGAAACACCTCGAGGAAACGCTCGTAGAAACCGAGCCGGGTATGTACGCGCTCAAAGATGGGTCGAGCAAGACGCGTTTCATGCTCGTCACGGAGCTTTCGCAGATTTATAAGCGCGGCGATAAAACACGCCGCATCCACAACCTCGTTTTCGCGCCGTCGCTCGAAGCGATCGCGCATGTGAACGCAGAGCTGGACCGCCGCGAGTTCAACCGCCGTGCCGATGGGCGACCGATTCTCGGAATCGACTCGGAAGAGCTGTACAAGATTTTGAAATCGATCGACGATCGCATCATCGTCGTGCCCGCGCATGCCTGGACGCCGTGGTATTCGGTGTTCGGGAGCAAGTCCGGATTCGACACGCTCGAAGAATGTTTCGGAGAAATGACGCCCTACATCTACGCGATTGAAACCGGTCTCTCCTCGGATCCGAAGATGAACTGGCAGCTGTCGCGTCTCGATAAGGTGGTTATGATTTCCAATTCGGACGCGCATTCGCTCGACAAACTCGGCCGTGAAGCGAACGTGTTTGATCTCGAGGCGCCCAGTTATGAGGAGTTCGTGCGGGTCCTGCGCGAACAGGACCGGTCGCGATTTCTCTCAACGATCGAGTTTTTCCCCGAGGAAGGGAAGTACCATTTCGACGGATGCGCCAACGATCACTTCTCGTGCACGCCGAAAGACTGTAAAAAATACGACAGCCGCTGTCCGAAATGCAAACGACCGCTTACGCTCGGCGTGGAGCACCGCGTCGAGGAACTCGCGGATCGGGATGCACTCACGGTCGCGGATCAGAAGATTCCGTATCGATCCATCGTTCCGCTCATGGAGATCATCGCGGAAACGTTTCAGGTCGGGGTCGGTTCAAAAAAGGTGCGGGCGGAGTATCTTCGACTCACCGACCGCGTGGCAAACGAATTCTCTCTCCTACTAGAAACACCCATCGAACACATCGCACAGGAATGCTCGGATCCGCGTGTGGCAGAAGCCGTGCGCCGCGTCCGCGAAGCGAAGCTCACGATTACCCCTGGATACGACGGCATCTTCGGCACCGTGAAAATTTTTGCGGATGAAGAGCGCTTGTCCGGCAAAGAACAATCGAGTCTCCTCTAAAACAAAATCCCTAGACGCGTCTGTCAGGGATTTTGTGTTTGCGACGCTTACCGTCGGCGCTTCGCGGCCTTGCGGCGCTTCGCCGGCTTACGCTTCGCGGCCTTGCGTTTCATCTTACGCATCGGCTTGCGCTTCTTTGCGGCCTTTTTCTTCTTTGCCATAGCTTGGTCACCTCCTTTCATTTCAAAGATCGTCTTATTCGACATTAGTCATTATAATTTTTTTCATGCGAACTGTGAATGGAAAAATATTTGTGTGTCAAGAGTGCGTCTGTCTGTCGCTCGTGCGCGATGATGTGTGATTTTTTCATCACGATGCGAAAAAAAATCACGCGCCGGTTGTGTGCGCGTGATGCGAATCGTCTATGTTTCAACGGAAGGCGTCTGCGTTACTCACGAACCTCGACCGGCGTTCCGACATCGGCGAAGTCGTACACCCACTTGCTGTTCACGAGGTTCAGGTTGATGCATCCGTGGCTCATCGGGTGGCCGAAGTTATTGTGCCACCAGGCGTCGTGGATGTAGATGTGCGGTTCGATCATCAGGTTCCACGGCGTGTTCGGAAGATGATAGTTACGCGGATCCCCGACCCCATACACCCACGTGTAATCGACAACCGGTTTTTTGGCTAAGATGTGGTGAATTCCAAGCGGTGTTTGAAACGGCGCCTTGGCGGTCGAGGTCAAAAAGGTGTTCGCGAGGATTCCATCCCGGTAGATGTACATGCGTTCCTCGGAGATATCGACCAGGATATATTTGTCGCCCGCCGGACCGAGCGACGGGCGCCCGGGAACCGCGACGAATTCCTCGGTGCCGTTCTGGTCGAGGTCCACGCCGACCAGGTTGGAGGTGCCGGTCGGACTTTCGACGGGGAAGGACACCGTGCCATTGGTTGAACGGACCGATTCATTGTTCAAAAATGAAAGCATGTTTTGACCGTTGGCCTCAGCGATCGAAGCGATGCCGACGCTCCCCCCGTCGACCAATTCGTCCCCAATGAGCTCTGGGGAACTGTGGATAACATACGTTTTTACCTCGGTCGGGGAACCCGCTTGGGTTGCCGTGACGAGCGTTCCGTCCGTCCGAACGGTTACGAGCACTCCCGATCGGAGTGAGGCGTCAAAGGGGAAAAATTCCTGCGAAAGCGTCCAATCCGTGCCGTTGGCCTTCCAAACGCGCACATGCGGACCCCCGGACAGGCCCGCGCCCGTGACAATTTCCGCCTTGCCGTCGCCGTCGAGATCACCGCAGGCGACGTTCACGCCACCGCGAAATTGTTCGGCATAAGCGTAAAACCCGCTTCCGATGGCCGTTCCCATGTTATCGAACACGCGTACTTCCGGAGCGCCTCCGTACTGGGTTCCGGTCACAATTTCCGCCTTGCCGTCGCCATTGACGTCGCAGGTCGCAAGGGTGATTCCGACCCCCATGTCCGTAGAATAGGCGAGAAAACTCCCGATCAGCGTCCCATCCTGCTGATAGACAAAGACGCGCGGTTCGTTTCCAATGCCATTCGCGACCAAAAGCTCGGGAATACCGTCATCCCCAAGGTCTGCGGCCGCCACGACGGCTCCGCCTCCCTCATTCGCGGTCACGACCGGGAACGACGATTGTTCGGTTCCGTCGGCATTTAAGAGGCGAACTGTGATGGTGTGGACCGATTCCGCCGAGGCAATCGATGTTCCGAACAGAAAAAAGGCGCTGGTTGCCGCGAGGGTAGTGAAAAGGACATGAGAGATTCGTTTCATAGGTCATTTTGAATTATACCAAAAAAATCAAGGTTTTTCAAGAGGGTTCCATCCACAGCGCTTGACGCATCGAGGTATCCAACGTATGATCTGAGGCCGTTCGGATGTCCGAAAGGCAAAGGAAACTGATGAAAATCCTCCCGTTTTCGATCGCGTTGTTCCTTGTATTGTTGATCGCCCTGGATCTCGGAGGCGCGATCGCAACCACGCATGGCTGGACCGCGGCGATCGATCTCGCGGTGTGCCTCCCGATCTTCACGATCGGCACGGTCGCCGCGTTCCGCCTGGCCAAGAACCCGATCCGCTTCGCCGAACCTACGAACGCGCTTGCCGTAAGCTCGCTCGTGGCGGCGGCGCTGATCGCTGGCGCCTGGAACGAGGATCCGGTGGGGGCCTTCCTCGCCCTCGTCGCGGACATGCCC
>CAZOPY010000093.1:0-4249 GCA_964581945.1 uncultured Gammaproteobacteria bacterium
CGAGTGTTGCGATTTTTGTATCACCTTGCCAGATGTCGATATGCGCCCCGTCGTCAGACGAGCCGACGTCAATTTGTCCAGAAAACTCCTGCTCACAAGAGGCCCTGTCCGTGATCCAGTGATAATCGAGATTCTCGCAGCGGCCCGGTGGCTGCGTGCTATCTACATGTTCTGCGTTGGACGTTCCCATCGGAGTGACTGTTGCTTGCGGCTGGGATCCTTCATTCGTCACCGCAGTTCCTGGAATAGTTGGCTGAACGGTCTGCTCGTGTTCACTCTGCAAACCAAACAATAGGTAGCCAGCCAACAGGCCTGCGACGAAAGCAGCCGTGACAATATAAAATTTGGTCTCAGATTTCTGAACCATAAACTGCGATTAGCATAACAGGCTCGCGGCCTTCTGGCGAAGAGGGCGAAATCAATGCTCCAAGCGCCGGACGGAAACTCTCGTAGCCGAAGTATTTCTTGAGGAGGTCCAACATAAAACCGCGGTCATCATAACAGGCCGCGGACAGGGTGTCATCTTCTTATAAATGTATCGAAAGGATCCGCACGAGATTAGCATGAACGCCCGAGAAGTCCCTCAGTCTTTAACCTTTTTACGATAACCTCACCAGAAACCCCGAAATCTTTTCCGACACGATCTGCAACGTATGCGGCGGTTTCTTCGTTCGGTTCAGATAAGTCCTCACCGAACTCATTTTTCACCATTTCTTTCGCAAGTCCCCAGTGCAGCCCAAAGGATTCTCGTAATATTTCAGGAGGTACAAGAAGTCGTCCAGCAAACTCGTGCGCTTGAAATTCGAGGGCTGCATACGTTTTTTCTGAAAGAGCGGTCATGAACCTCACCCACTCACCCACACTTTCGAATTTTGTGGCGCCATAAAGCTCCGAGTGCAACCAAAAGTGCCCGACTTCATGAGCCATAGAAAACCGCAACCGGTTCTGGAACCGGTCGTCCATAAAATGATCACGATCAACAGCCATGACGCCGTGATTCAACAGCGCCGCCTCGATATCTGCGGATGACCGTAACTTGGCGATCGGTCTGATCTCCAAACCGAGATCGAATTCGGCAATCAACAATATGTCGACTGGCACAGAGGCTCCGGCCACGAATTTGGCACGAAACTCCTCCGCGCGTTGGTGAATGACTTCTCGTCTGAGGAAGGGCACCCGGATTAAAGCCGGGTCGATAGTCATGTCAGCTGTTTCTGATTAATTCAGCGAGCGTTTCCAGTTCCTCTTCTGTCGGTTTATCTCCACGTATTGTTCGAAACACGAGCGGTAATAGAGGCAACAGTTCCGAATTGGTCAATAAATCAGAGGGAATTTTTCCTCTCGATAAATGAGCTAGATCGTTAAGCTTCTGCCAATCTTTTGAGTTTGGATTCACCTCGAGAACGCTTGCGATGCGTGATAATGTTTCTTCATCGACCGGCGGTTGTGCCACACCTCTCTCAATCTTGCTCCAGTAGCTTGGGTCAAAATCCAGCTTTAAACAAAACTCCCTGAGCCCGAGCCGGCTTTTTGCCCTCAGTTCACGGACGTAAGTTCCGAACATACTGTGGACAATATCACTCCACACTTTTTATGTCAAATTTTCAGCCATCCATGCGACGTCAGCCAGCCTAAAACTGTGCAAAACTACTATCGGTTATTAGGTTACCACGGAAACCGCTCACCCTTGTACCAGAAGCCGCCCGTCTCCACGTTCGAGTTGGCGAGCACGAAAATGTCGTTCGCCGCTTCCTCGGGCTCAATCTCTCCTTGGCCCTCGTTCATGTCCGTTTTCACGTAGCCAGGATGAACCGACGAGACAGTGACCTTCCCCTTCAGTCTGGCGGCAAGAATCCTCGTAAACATGTTCAAAACGGCTTTCGAGATTCCATAAGCCGGGTACAAACTTTCCTGCGTAAACTCCATCGAGCCCCGTCGAGACGAGACGTTCACGATGTGTCCGCCTTCGTTCATAAGCGAGACAATGCGCTCCGTAAAATCTATGGGTCCGAGCGCGTTCGCTTCGAGCGTTGCGCGTGCCACATCGATATCGACAGCTTGCTGCTCGTCCTTCGGATGAAAAATCCCCGCGTTGTTCACGAGAATGTCGATCCGCTTCCCGAGTTCGGCAATCTGCTCTGACGCCGCCTCGCGCGAGCGCGCGTCCGAAATCTCGAGCGGGATCATCACGAGATTCTCGTGCGTAAATTTCGCGTCGCCCGATCGCGACGTCCCAATCACAAAATCCCCATTCGAAAGAAATTTCTCGGCGAGCGCTCGGCCGATACCG
The DNA here is from genome assembly GCA_964581945.1 of uncultured Gammaproteobacteria bacterium. GTDB lineage: Bacteria > Patescibacteriota > Patescibacteriia > UBA9934 > GWF2-40-263 > CAZOPY01. The sequence continues at coordinate 2,291 of CAZOPY010000093.1, forward strand.
CGACTCGCTCCGGTGATGACAATGGTTTTCATACGATTAGAACTCAATATTCTCCCCCTCGAGCGGTTTGATCGCGAACTCTTTGAGCTTTCCGTCCTCGTACACACACTCGTACGAAGCTGGGCCCACTTTGGTCAGCATCCTCGGTAGAAAGTACGGGATATTCTCGCAGATCGCTCGATTGTCGTGGCGCAAGAGGTCCCAGAGCGGGTACCACGAGAGTAAACCCTCGCGCGTTTCGCGAGATTTGAACATGGCGTCTTCGGGAAACTCGGCGACGAACGCGTACATCCCCTTATTATTGTTCGACCCCTCGACTCCCGACCAGGTAACGATCCCAGCGAACCGCGACTCGTACGCGTTCGCAAGATCGAGGCCGGCCTCTTCGAGGAGTTCACGGCGCACGGCTTGCGCTGGCGTCTCGCCCGGCTCGATTTTTCCGCCAGGGCCGTTCCACTTCCCGGCGTTCGGCGGTTTCACGCGCTGCAACATCAACACATGGTTTCCGGCGCGGCAGAAACAGATGGTGTATGGAAGGGTGAATCCGTCGCGCATATCTATCGCTCTCAAACGGGTAGATCCTTCGCTTTGCTCAGGATGACGCCTGGGGATTCAACCGGTGCCACTCCTTCGACGGCTGATAGCTGGTTTCGAGCGATGCTTTCTTTGCAAACCGCTCCTCGGCGAGGGCGATCAATTCGTCGAGCAGTTGCGGGTACGGGAGGCCGCTTGCCTGCCAGAGTTTGGGGTACATGCTGATCGAGGTGAAACCTGGGATCGTGTTCACTTCGCTGACGACCCACTCGTTCGTTTCTCCGTTCAAGAGGAAATCGACGCGCGCCATGCCGCTGCCGTCGAGCGCCAGGAAGGTCCTCACGGCCATCTCCCGCATCGCCTGCATGAGCCCGCTCGACAGTTCGACGGGGATAATCGACTCGGATGCGCCGTCGACGTATTTCGCGTTGTAATCGTAAAACTCGTTCGAGGGTTTGATCTCGCCGAGGACGGACGCGCGCGGTTCGTCGTTGCCGAGGACGGCGCACTCGATCTCGCGCGCGTGCTCGACGCCCTGCTCGACGAGGATCTTGGTGTCGTAGCGGAGCGCTTCTGAAATCCCGACCCGCAGTTGCTCCTCGTTCTTCACTTTTGAAATGCCGATGCTCGACCCGTTGTTGGCGGGTTTGGCAAACATCGGAAACGTGAGCGTCTTCAAAATGGTCTTCTGTACGGCGTCCGCATTCTTCGCCCAGTCGCTTGAACGGACCTCGACGTAGTTCACGACCGGGATCTCGTTCGCGCGGAGAATCCGTTTTTGGATCCCCTTGTCCATCCCGATCGCGGACCCGAGCACGCCACAGCCGACGTACGGCACGCCCGCCATCTCGAGGAATCCCTGCAGACATCCGTCCTCGCCGTACGTCCCGTGCACGAGCGGAAACGCCACATCAAAACTCCCGGGCTCGGGCACAAGGATCTCTTGCGCCTTCCGCGCTTCCCCGCTCGAGAGCAGCTCGGCCGACGACGCAAGACTCAGCCAGCGTCCGTTCTTCGCGATCGCAACCGGCACGACGTCATACCGAGACCGGTCAAGCGCGTTCATCACCGAGCGGGCGGAGACAATCGAAACCTCATGTTCGCTCGAGCGTCCCCCGAAGATCACGGCAATGCGTTTCTTCATAGTCAGGTCATCCAGTCCGGTTTCTCGGTTTCCTTCGGCGCGATGCGGTCCGAGAGGGCGACGTTTTCGAAATCGTTTTTGAGGCTTTGGCCCGGGGCGTATTCGAACGGACGTCCGGCGAGCTCTTCGATCACCTCCACGAGCACCGGATACGCTTCGCCCATGTAGTGATCGTCTCCTTCGGTCTCGACCAGTCTGGCCTTGAGCGCGATTGCGGGGAGTCGGCCGTGTTGGATCGGACCGAGTTTGTCGTCCTTCGCATGGACGATCACGAACGCGCG
>CAZOPY010000094.1:0-4172 GCA_964581945.1 uncultured Gammaproteobacteria bacterium
GCGGTGCCGTCACACGCGGTGCCAGCGTCCGAGCATTCGATGAGCACGAAGATCTTCTTGACCTCCGTCCAGTTCTCCGCCGTAAGGGTGAAGTCCATGATGTCCTGGTCCTGTCCGTCGATCTGGATGTCATCGCTGGCCGGGCCATTGAAGGCGAAGGTCAGCTGACCACCGATGATCGTGGAGAACGAGCAAAGGTCGCCAGAATCGTTGCAGGAAGAACCGGTGTCATCGTAGCCGCTGATGTCAACGGCCATGTTGAAGCCGAAGTCCCCGCCGATCGCGGTCACGTCAGCCTCGTCCTCAACCGCAACGCCGATGGTGTCGCCGGCATCGCCGTCAACGTCCGCCGACATCGTGAGGTTGTCCGAATCCCCATCTTGGATATCAAGCGGGTTGGTCAGCGAGAACGTGACCAGGTCGCTGTCGGAACCTTGCGTGCCCGTGGCAAGCAGGGTCGACCCTTCCCACAGCTTGTAGTTGCTGTGGTCGCTGCCCTTGTCAACGTTCAGCGTGATCGATTCGACGGAAGCATCCTCGCCATCCGCCTGGAGCGAGAACTTCGCGATCGTGGCGTCCTTCTCACCGAGAGTCGGATCGCTGATCGTGCCGTTCTTGTCCACGATGATCGTACCAGCCGCCGTTTCCGAGAAGGTCATCGTGTTCCCGAGGATCGGGAAGCTGCCGGAGACCGTCGCCGTGCTGGTGATCGAAGAGGCATCGGCAAGGTAGAAGCTGGCCGTGTCGCCGCCGTTCGGAGCATCCGAGATGTCCGCGCGGACGGTGACGTAGTCGGATTCAGCCGTCGAGAGATCGATGTTCAACGCCGAGAAGGTAACTTCGCGGGTCGAGGAGTTCACCGAGCGCGCATCCGTGATGCGGTTGTCCCCTTCGTAGAGGTACACATTGTCGATGTTTCCAACATCACCGACGCCACCGAGCTTGAAGACCATCTGGGAGACGGTCGCCGAGCCGGAGTTAGCCGTCAGCTTGACCTTGGTGAACGGAACGGACGAAGCGCCCGCCGGGACCGTGGCCGAAGCCGGGGTGTCCGACGCAATGCTCACCGAGAGACCACCCGTGACGGTTGTCCCAAGCTGAGCCGTGTCAGTCAGCGTCGATTCCGCACCTGTCACATCGCTACCCGTGGAAAGACCAGCGAGGTCGATCCCCGAGCCGTCGAGCAGGAAGCGTGTCTGGAAGCGGTTGCCCGTCCAGCCACCGCTCGTGATCAACCGCTTCTGGCCGTTCCAGACGAGGTAATCAGAGCCGCCCATCAGGACGAGCGCGCCGTTGTAGGCATCGCTGCCATCCATGATGGATGTTCCAACCGTGTAGTCGACGAAGAACGTGTCCGGAACATCATCGATGAACGCGTTCCAGTCGCTACCGGCCATGGCGCTCGCCACCGCTTCAGACTCGATCCAGTGGATCTGGCCCTGCGGGGAGACCGCGTAGGTCTTCGGATCGCTCTGGATCTTGATCCAGTGCGAGCCCGGGCGGTAAACGATGTTTCCGGCGAGCGGGATCGCGGCAAGCTCGCTGTCCGTGATCGTCGAAACACCGGAGAAATCCGTGTACCACGAGAAGTAGGTTTTCTCGTTCGGGAAGGCATACCGGTTGCCGTTCGAGGCGTAGTAGTACACCGTCGTCAGGGTCGGTCCCTTAATGAGGGAGCCCACCGCAACGGCCTGGGCCGTCAGCGGCTGCAAGAACGCCGAAACGCCAATGGACCAGAAGATGGTCGCAGCGGCGACGGCGGCCGTGAAGGCGCGCTTCCCAATTTTCAAAGCATCTGTCATATCGTTTTATTTGCTCCTTATTTTTTCCATGCCCGGAGCCTGGCATGATTTAGGTTAGAACGTACACACCCACCGCTGGGTTCGACCTTCGTGCACGCGGATTGTCGGCGAGACGCGAACGCGCCTCTGTTGATCCCGCCGTTTGTAACGGCGGGGCGGACAGAGACACGTTAGAACGTCTGCGCCGGTGTGGTTGAGGTTGTGTCCGACGGTTCCTCGGCTTCTGGTTCGTCGGGTTCTGAAGGAGCGGTCGCGTTTGTTTCGGCGGAAGGTTCGGTGGCCTGAGACAGCTGTCCGGAAAGATCGATTTCGATCGCGGTCACCGCCTCTTGCACGGTCGACAGACTGGTTTGCAGATCGGCCATGGATTGCAACGCGCGGCGATAGCCGCCGGCAGCGAACAGGTCCATCGCATCCGCAATCTTTGCGTCGAATCCGCTGAGCGTGACCCGCGCGGCCTGGATCGCCCCGTCATAGGACACAGCATTCGCGATGTCGCCGCTCTCGAGCACGCCCTCGATGACGCTCAGACGACCATAGGTCGAGGTTGTCCCCGTGCGGATCTCCGCGAGATCGTTCTGGAACGCGGTTTGCAGATACGCTTCGGTTTCTGGCTGCGGGGTGGATTCTTGACTCGAGATGATCACTTCGGCCACCTGCTCCTGTGTTTGTTCGACGTCCGGGAGCGCCGCTTCCACCTGTTCCTGATGTTCGGCGAGTGAGGGATCGATGTCCGACTGCTCGACGATCGCCGAGAACTCATCGACGCGGCGGTCAACGGCTTTGGCGATCTCGACCCCATCTTCCGGATTCTGTGTCGCGATCTGTCCGAGTCCCGCGCTTGCCGAGGCGATTTCCTGTTTGAACCCTTCAACCGCCTCCCGGACCCGGACTTCCTTGCCGTCGCGGGTCGAGCCGGTGATCTCGAGCACCTCGTCCAGACGACGGCTGGCGAATTCCGTGTGGAGCCGCGCGCGTTGCGCGTCATTGGCAAGGGTGAGCTGGATCTGCTCCGTGGCCAGCTTCACTGGATACAGGAAGTCCCCTGGTACGGTGTTGGCAGACGCATTGACCGTGGCCACCCATCCGGAAAAGATGAGGGTGAAGGCAGTCAGGCCGACGGCGAGCGGTTGGAGAACGGAGTTTTCCATCTGCCAACGCAGGAGCTGGAACTGTTCGCGCCATCCGACACGCATCTTGTCATCCGCCTGGGCGGTGAAATGAAGTTCATGAGAAATACGCGACCAGGAACGAGCGCGTGCCGCATCGTCAACATCCACCCTGGTTTCCAGGGTGTTCTTGCAGCGATGAAGCAGTTGTTCCAATTCCTGCTCGGTCATACATCTAGAGAAGCTCGCGGAGCTTGGTCATGGCGCGGTGCAGTTGAACCGCGGTCGAATTTTCCGTGCGTCCGGTCTTCACGGCGATCTCACGCAGAGAAAGTCCTTCGAAATGCTTGAGGAGGATCAGTTCCTGGTCACCGGCACTCAGAGCGTCGATCTTCTCTCTAATGAGCGTGAGCTCGGCGCTTGCGCTCTGGTCGTCGTTGCTCTCAAAGGCCTCCTCGGTGATCGGCACCATCTCCTGTTTCTGCGACCGGTAGAATTCGGCCACCATCCCTCGGGCGATCGTGAAGATCAATCCAGAGACATGTTCGACCTTTTGGGTCGTGAGGTAGTTCCAGAGGCGGAGGAACAGGGTGGAGCTGGCGTCTTCGGCATCTTCCCGTTTTGGAAGCTTGAGGAGGAAGAACCGGGTCACGGGCGCGAAGTATTCGCGGTGCAAATCGCCGAAAGCCCGCTCATCACGAAAAACGCGGATGCGGAATAGTAAATATTGTTCGCGCGCTTTCTGCACAAACTAAGCCGATGAGAAGACGACTGCATTAGCTTGGCCGCAGCATAGCCAAAAAATGGCGAAAATACAAGGTAAACTTGACGAAATAAGATCTTTTGGCTACACTGGTGTTGACATTCATCACTCAAACCTATGGCTCTCAACACCGTCATCCGCCTGTCCGTCTCTGAGGCCGCCCGTATGTTCGGGGTGAGCCAGCGGACGATCCGCCGGGCCATCACCAACCAGGAAATCACCTATGTAGTCGTCCAAGGGAGGTATAAACTGAACTTCGAATCCCTGCTCAAATGGTCGCAACACACGACCACGGTTCGCAACAAACTGAACCGCGCCGGGATCGGACAATACGTCGCCCAGTGGAAAATCAAAAACAAACTGTTCTCGCCTAACCCAAAGGTGTTGGCGCAGGAGGAAGCCCCGCCGAACAACGCCTAACATGCTCGTGCGACTCCTCACAACCCTCGCCGTTGCGAGCCTGCTGTACGAGCGGCTCGGCGCGCTGCCCGAGGGCGA
>CAZOPY010000095.1:0-4169 GCA_964581945.1 uncultured Gammaproteobacteria bacterium
GGACGTGTACTGGAACGACTGGCCGGGCTGGAGCTGCACCTCGTCGAACTGCTCGCGGTGGATGTCCACGTCGTCGATTGCGACTTTAATCGCTCGGCGTCCGCGTTCGCCGACGGTCCAGTTTTTCGGGATCAGAAATTTGTACCCAAGCCGTAGATCCACCGCATGCGGCTGGAGCTGAAACTTATCCACCATAGGCGTGAAGTGAATCGCGCCGGATCTGATCGCTTCCAGAATTTGCGGGCGTGTGAGAACGGCCATACTGGAACCAGACTAGCGTGCGGGCGGGAAAAAGTAAAACCTCGCCGTGTGCGAGGGGAGCGGGGTCAGGCCGGGGCGGCCAGGTTGTGGTTGTGGGTCGCTCGGTGATCGGTGGCGATCGCGAGGGCGCGGATGTCGTCCCGATGTTCCTTGTCCGTGCCGAACCCCTTGCCGAGCGCGGCGAGCGCGTGCGAGATCTCCCGCCGTTCGGCGCCGCAGGTCTGGAGCGCGAGCACCATCACCTTGAGCGCGCCGGGGTAGCGGTGCAGCGTCAGGTCGGAGAGCTGGCGCAGCTCGGTGACGGCGCGACGCGAGTCGCCCTGCGCGAGGTACGCCCAGGCGCGGTTGATGAGGCCGTCGAGCGTCCCCGGACGGCCGCAGGCGTTCGGCTCACGCAGGATCCGCCTGGCCAGCTCGCGACGCAGCTCGTCGCTCTCGTCCTCCGGCGGGTCGAGCGGGCGCACTTCGGGGGTGAGGGTGGCGATGATCCATCGCCAGGTCAAGAGTGGCAATTCGAGCTCCGTTCGTCGTCAGGTCTGTGAATGGCGACGAGATCGAATGATACGCTTTTTTTAGGGGTTGTCAAGGCACGTCGTTCGCGAACGACGTGCCAAGATGTGGATAACAAAAACACCCGCCCGGAGGCGGATGTTGTTGTTCGGCGTGATTATGCCATGGAAATTTCCATATGGATCGCCGGGCTCATCGTGCCGCAGACGACCGCGTTTCGGAAGTACACGCCCTTCGAGGACGCCGGCTTTGATTTCTTGATCGCTTCGACGAGCACGGTCAGGTTCTCCTTCAGCTTAGCCTCGTCGAACGAGGCGCGGCCGAACACCTGATGGATGTTGCCGGTGTCGTCGTTCTTGAAAGAGAGCTTGCCGGCCTTCTGTTCGGCCACCATCTTCCCGACGTTCGGGCTGATCGTGTCGTTCTTCGGGTTCGGCATGAGCCCCTTCGGCCCGAGGATCTTCGCGAGTTTGGCGAGCTTGGGCATCATCGCTGGGGTGGTCACCGCAACGTCGAAGTCCAGCTTGTTGGTCTTCACGATTTCGGCGATCAGTTCCTCGCCGCCGACCAGCTCCGCGCCGGCCGCCTTCGCCTCGGCTTCCTTCTCGGCTTCGACGAACGCGGCGACGCGCTTCGACTTGCCGGTCCCGTGCGGGAGCGACAGGGTGCCGCGCACCTGCTGATCGCCCTTGGTCGGGTCGATGCCGAGCTTCACGTGCAGTTCGACGGCGCCGTCAAACTTGCCGCCAGACGTTTTTTTGAGAAGCGCGATCGCTTCGTCCATTGCGTATTTCTTTTTCGGATCGATCAGCTTCTTCGCTTCCTGGTATCGCTTGCTGCGCATAGATAGATCGTGGTGATAGCGCCCCTCCGAGCTCCCACAAGGTTAATATTATTTTTTCTTCTCGTCCTCGCGTTCCCCCATCCAATCGCGGTAGACGATCCGCCAGTGGAGCCAGAACAGCGGTCCGGCAACCACCAGGAGCGCGATGTCGCGCACGGCCGATTGCTGTTTCACGATGAGCGCTTGTTCTTGGTCGCGCTGTTTCGCCTGATCGCACGTCTCCTGCGTCATCGATGGGTCGCAGTACGTCGGGTATTCCGCGCGGTCCGCGGCCGTGAACACGTACGTCTTGAGCGTGATGTTCACCAGGTCCGAGACGGAGAAGATGAGGATCATCAGCGTGACGAACGCCACGAGCGTGAAATAGATTCGGAGAATGATCGAGCCCCCCTTGGTCATAGATCGTTGGTCCAATAGGACTTAGACGATATTATTTCACTTCCACGCCCATCTGGCGGGCGGTGCCGGCGATGATCTTCATCGCGGCGTCGAGGTCGGCGGTGTTCAGGTCCGGCAGTTTCTTTTCGGCGATCTCCTTCAGCTGCGCCTTGGTGATCGTCCCGACTTTTTCCTGCAAGGGTTTGCCGGAGCCGCTCTTGATCCCGGCCGCCTTCTTGATCAACTCCGACGCCGGAGCGATCTTCGTAATGAAGTCGAAGCTGCGATCCTCGTAGACGTTGATGATCACCGGGACGACCTCGCCGCGGCGGTCTTGCGTCGCGTCATTGAACGCTTTCACGAACATCTGGATGTTCAGCCCGTGCTGACCGAGCGCCGGACCGACCGGCGGGGCCGGGGTGGCCGCGCCTCCTTGAATCTGCAACTTCACCTGCGTGACGAGCTTCTTTGCCATAGCGTATGTGGTTAATGGATTCCTCCGGTCCGAAGACCTCGGGTGACCATGCTATGAATAAGAGATTACACCTTTTTGACTTGGAGGAAATCGAGTTCGACCGGCGTCTCGCGTCCGAACATGTTCACGAGCACCTTGACCTTGCCGCGCGCCTGGTCGATTTCGGCGACCTTGCCTTCGAAGTTTTTGAACGGGCCGTCCGTGATCGTGACCGGCGAGCCCGGTTCGACGTCGAGTTTGTATTCCGGCTCCGACAATCCCATCCGTTTCTGGAGCGCGAGGATCTCTTCTTCGGCGATCGGGGTCGGGGTCGTCCCCGTTCCGATGACCCCGGTGACGTTCGGCGTATTGCGCACCACGTACCACGAGTCGTCCGCGACGATCATCTCGACGAGCACGTAGCCCGGAAAGATTTTTTCCTCGACCATGCGGCGCTTGCCGTTCTTGATCTTGATCTTCTTTTCCTTCGGAACAAGGACGTTGAAGATTTTATCTTCCATGTCCATCGTGTTGATGCGCTGGAGCAAGTTGTCGAGCACGTTCTCCTCGTACCCGGAGTAGGTGTGGATGGCGTACCAGCGCCGTCCATGTTTGGCTACCTGTTTTGGCATAGGAGCGATTACTTCGCGGTGAGCTCAATAAGTTTCTGGAGTCCAATGCTCAACCCGCCGTCGAGGAGCGCGAGCGTTGCGGACAACACCACCGTGGTGCCGACCACGAGCAGGGAATAGCGGATGGTGGTGTCGCGGCTCGGCCAGCTGACCTTTTCCAGTTCCTCCTTGCTCTGGCGCAGGTAGGTGAGGATATTCCACTTCTTCGCAAGTCCTTCAGACATAGTATTGGCTCAATGTAGCCATTTTTACTGTTTCCTCGATCTTAAAAACCCCGCGAGGGGCTTGATGCTGTCAATATACGCGGGTTTCTGTGGGTTGTCAAAACCGCCCCTCCCGAACGGGAAGAGGCGGTTTTTTCGCTAGACATCAAGGTTCTGCACCGTCTTGGCATGCGTCTGGATGAAACGCTTGCGCGGGGCGACGTCGGCGCCCATCAGGATGTCGAACATCTCGTCCGCTTTTTCGGCGTCCGCGATCGTCACGAGTTTCATGACGCGCGTTTCCGGGTCCATGGTCGTTTCCCAGAGCTGTTCCGGGTTCATTTCTCCAAGACCTTTGTATCGCTGGATGTTGACCTTCACCCCCTTGGCCGCTTTTGTTTCTTCGCCAGCTTCGGGTTCTTCCGTCTCTTCCGGTTCCGACGTTTCGACGATCGCCGCCTCTTTTCCCTTCGTCAGTTCCTTCGCGATCGCGAGTTTTTCTTCGTCGGTGAACGCGTAGCGCGCTTCTTTGCCAACCTGCACGCGGAACAGCGGCGGTTTCGCGATGTAGATGTGACCTTTGCGGATCAGCTCGGGGAAGTAGCGATAGAACAGGGTCAGGAGCAGCGTGCGGATGTGCGCGCCGTCCACGTCGGCGTCGGTCATGATGATCACGCGGTGGTAGCGGAGCTTGTCGATTTCGAACCCTTCGCCGATGTTCGTGCCAAGCGCGATGATCAGGTTTTTCAATTCGTTGTTCACGAGCATCTTGTCGAGCCGCGCGCGCTCGACGTTCAGAATTTTTCCTCGCAGCGGAAGGATCGCCTGCGTTGCGCGGTCGCGGCCCTGTTTGGGCGACCCGCCGGCGGAGTCGCCCTCCACGATAT
>CAZOPY010000096.1:0-4168 GCA_964581945.1 uncultured Gammaproteobacteria bacterium
TGATCGTCGACGTCGACTTCAACGACTGCAAGAACGTTCGCTTCACCTTCGTCAGTTCCGATGCCGCCTGGATCCACCAGGTTCGGTTCGAAGTTTCCATCGACGGCGTCGTACAGACCGACACGCTCGTCGTGGCCGATGACGACAGCGCCGTCGGAACGAGCAAAATCGTGGACGCGACGCAGGGGGTGAACACGGCGCAGGCATGTCTTCCGCCGCCGCCCTGCGACGTCTGCAGCCGTCTCGCGTACGACGTCTACATCATCAATCCAGACGGATCCGAGCGTCACACCGGCACCGCCTGGGTCGAGGTCACCAACCTCGGCAACGGCATCAAGCGTTACGCCTTCGAGGACAAGACGCTGGTTCCGACCGACCCCGGCTACGACCACAACGACGTGATCGTCGACGTCGACTTCAACGACTGCAAGAACGTTCGCTTCACCTTCGTCAGCTCCGATGCCGCCTGGATCCACCAGGTTCGGTTCGAAGTTTCCATCGACGGCGTCCTACAGACCGACACGCTCGTTGTCGCCGATGATGACAGCGCCGTCGGAACGAGCAAAATCGTGGACGCGACGCAAGGGGTGGACACGACGCTCGCTTGTCTTCCGCCGCCGCCCTGCGACGTCTGCAGCCGTCTCGCGTACGACGTCTACATCATCAATCCAGACGGATCCGAGCGTCACACCGGCACCGCCTGGGTCGAGGTCACCAACCTCGGCAACGGCATCAAGCGTTACGCCTTCGAGGACAAGACGCTGGTTCCGACCGACCCCGGCTACGACCACAACGACGTGATCGTCGACGTCGACTTCAACGACTGCAAGAACGTTCGCTTCACCTTCGTCAGTTCCGATGCCGCCTGGATCCACCAGGTTCGGTTCGAAGTTTCCATCGACGGCGTCGTACAGACCGACACGCTCGTCGTGGCCGATGACGACAGCGCCGTCGGAACGAGCAAAATCGTGGACGCGACGCAGGGGGTGAACACGGCGCAGGCATGTCTTCCGCCGCCGCCCTGCGACGTCTGCAGCCGTCTCGCGTACGACGTCTACATCATCAATCCAGACGGATCCGAGCGTCACACCGGCACCGCCTGGGTCGAGGTCACCAACCTCGGCAACGGCATCAAGCGTTACGCCTTCGAGGACAAGACGCTGGTTCCGACCGACCCCGGCTACGACCACAACGACGTGATCGTCGACGTCGACTTCAACGACTGCAAGAACGTTCGCTTCACCTTCGTCAGCTCCGATGCCGCCTGGATCCACCAGGTTCGGTTCGAGGTGTCGCTTGATGGGGTCGAACAAAGTGACACGCTCGTCGCGACGGACGATGACGCGGCCGTCGGAACGAGCAAATCCGTGGACGCGACGCAAGTGGTGGATCTGGTGGCCGCCTGCGCCGCGCCGCCCGTTGAGGAGCAACCGGTAGCCGGGCCGCCGGTGCCACCGTCGGTCGGCGTCTGTCACTCGCCAACGCCGTTCGTGAGCGATCTCCAGTACGGAGACAACAGCCAGGAGGTGCTGAACCTTCAAAACCTTCTCCAGTGCCTCGGTTATTTCCCGACCACCGTGGCTCCAAACGGAAACTTCGGCCCGGTCACCCTGGCGTCTGTGAAAAGTTTCCAGAGCGCCAATGGGCTCGACCCCGTCGGCGTGGTGGGCGAACAAACACGCGCCCTCCTCAATGCCTATTAGAAAAGCAAGCGAAAGACCGCGGTTTCTCGACGAAACCACGGTCTTTGCTATACTGCCTGCGAATGATTTATAAGATACTCATGCTTGGCCCCCAAGGGAGCGGCAAAGGGACGCAAGCGACTCTTCTTGCCAAAAAGCTGGGCGTGCCGGCCCTTTCGATGGGACAGCTGCTTCGCGACGAGATCGCCACCGGGTCGGACCTAGGCAAGGAAATCGATGCGATCATCAACGGGCAGGGCAAGCTTGTTCCGGACACGATGGCGCTCGAAGTCCTGAAACGCCGGCTTGCGAAACCTGATGTTTCCGGAGGGTATGTGCTCGACGGATATCCGCGCAATGCCGCGCAGTACCGCGTGTTCGCCGATGTTGATCAGCCGACGCACGTGCTGCTCGTCGACATCCCTCGGGCCGATTCGCTGGCGCGACTCACCAAGCGCGCCGAGCTCGAAGGTCGCGTCGACGACAAGCCCGAGCTCATCAACACGCGACTCGACATCTACGAGAACGAAACGAAACCGATTCTGGAAGAATATCGAAAGGCCGGCGTTCTTCATGAGATCGACGGGATGGGTACGGTCGACGAGGTCGCCGAGCGTATCGCCGCCGTCTTGAATGTATAGCTATGGCACACATCAAAACACCGGCGGAAATCGATGCGATGCGCGAAGGCGGGCATTTGCTTTCGCGTGCGCTCGCGGCCGCGGTTGCGGTCGTGAAACCGGGGGTGAAACTGTTTGAGATCGACGCGGAAGGGGAACGCGTGATTCGCGAAGGGGGCGGGGAGCCGTCGTTCAAGGGGTACCGCATCTCAAAGGAAGATCCGCCGTTTCCCTCGACGCTGTGCATTTCCGTGAACGAGGAGATCGTGCACGGTCCCGGAGATCGCGACATCGCGTTGAAGGAGGGCGACATCGTCGGCCTCGATATCGGCTGCTGGTACAAAGGGCTGTGTACGGACATGGCCGTCACGGTGCCGGTCGGGAAGGTGTCCAAAGAGGCGCGCAAGCTCATGGACGTCACCAAAGAGGCGACGCTCGCGGGCGTGACGGCCGCCAAAGCCGGCGGTCTGGTTTCTGACATCGGCGCCGCGGTCGAGAAGGTCGTGAACCCGCACGGGTACGGCATCGTGCGCGCGCTCGTGGGCCACGGGGTCGGGCACAAGGTGCACGAGGATCCGCACGTGCCGAACTACGTGAATGCGCGCGCGCCGAAGTTCGAGATCAAACCCGGCATGTGTCTCGCCATCGAACCCATGATCGCCCTCGGCGGCTGGGAGGTGGAAACCGCGGACGACGGATGGACGGTCGTGATGAGCGACGGTAGCATCGGGGCGCATTTCGAGGTGACCGTGGCGATTACCGAGAAGGGAACGGAAATCCTCACCCCGCTTCCGGTATGAGAATTCTCGGCATCGATTACGGAGACAAGAAAATCGGTCTGGCGTTCGGCGATTCTGATGTCTCGGTCGCAGTGCCGCTCGACGTGGTTCCGAACATGGGCGACGAAACGCTTCAGGTGTTTGCCAAACGCGTGTCGTCCGAGGATATCGATTTGATCGTAGTCGGCGTCCCGCTCTCCAAAGGCGGCAAGCACAGCGCCGAGCAGTTGGACAAAACGCGCGCCTTTATCAAACGGCTCGAAGGCGCGGTTGCGATTCCGGTCGTGGAAGAGGACGAATCCTACACGACGTCGGAAAGCATCCGCTTGCAGCGCGAAGAGGGAGCCGAGGCGGCCGAAGACGCGCTTGCCGCCATGCTGATCGTCGAGCAGTACATGAACCGCAAACCCGCATAGTATGTCGACGCTCTACTCGACAACCGGCGTTGTCCTGTCGAGCCGTGATTGGCGCGAAGCCGACCGACTCTACACGATTCTCACATCCGACTTCGGCAAGATCGAGGTGATCGGACGCGGGGCGAGGAAACCCCTCGCGAAACTCGCGCCGCACCTCGAATTTTGTTCGGAGGCGGAGTTTTTGGTCGTGAACGGCAAGACGTTCGAAACACTCGCCGGTGTGGATCGTTCGCGTACGTTCCCCGGAATCTACGAGGATCTTTCAAAAACATTGCTCGCGCATCAGGCGCTCCATCTCGTCGACCTCGGCACGAAACTCAAACAGCATGATCCGATCATGTACGACGAGACGATCCAGTGGCTGTCGTTTCTCGACGAAAGCCCGGCGGTCACACCCGATCGAGCCGGCTTTCTGCTCGCTTCGTTTTCGCTCAAACTGCTCGCCATGCTCGGCTATCGCCCGGAGCTCGCCCAATGTCTCGGCTGTCGCACCGCGATCGCCCCGAGCCAATACCGCTGGCACGCGCTCAAAGGCGGGGTCGTCTGCGCCGCGTGCGTCGACCGCGATCAGGCGCAGTGGTTTTCCGCCCGTCCGATGTCCGACGAGGCGCTCAAACTGGTCCGCTACGCGCTCACTGAACCGTTCGCCGCGCTCCTGCACCCTCGATTGC
>CAZOPY010000097.1:0-4111 GCA_964581945.1 uncultured Gammaproteobacteria bacterium
CTGTTCCGGCATGATGTGGATGATCGGGTGTTTGGTTTTCGGATCGACCTCGGTCGTGTGCGCGCCTTTGAGGCCGCAGACGTTTCGAGCGAACTCGACGCACGCGAGTTGCATGCCATAGCACAGGCCGTAGTACGGGATCTTTTTCTCGCGAGCGTACTGGATCGTTTTGATGATCCCTTCGATCCCGCGCGAACCGAATCCTCCCGGGACCACGATCCCGTCGAACCCTTTGAGCACGGCAGCGGCTCCCTTCTTCTCGATGTCTACCGAGTCGACCCAGGTGAGCACCGGCTTCATCCCGTGCGCCCACGCGGCATGCTTGATCGACTCGATAACCGAGATGTACGCGTCGGCGAGGACGTAATTCCCCGAGCCGAAATATTTTCCGACGAGCGCGATCTTCACCTGCTTCTTTGCGCCGCGGATCGTCTTCACGAGCGCGTTCCATTCGGTCATCTGCGTTTTGCGATTCGTGAGGCCGAGCTTTTTCAAAACCATCTCGCCAAGTTTCTGATCCCCAAGGATGAGCGGAATCTCGTAAATCGACCCGGCGTCCGGGTTGCTGATCACTTCGTTCTTCGCAATGTTGCAAAACAGCGCGATGCGTTCCTTGCGGCGTTCATCCATCGGTTTTTCCGAGCGACCCACGACGAAGTCCGGCTGGATCCCCATGGAGTTCAGCATGCGTACGGACTGCTGGACCGGTTTCGTCTTCATCTCCCCGAGCGCGCCCGGGACCGGGAGGTACGCGACGTGAATCTGGATGACGTTCTTCGGCTCGCGCATTTTGAGAATACGCGTGGCTTCGAAGAAAATCGCGTTCTGATATTCGCCGACCGTCCCGCCGAGCTCGACAATCACGATGTCAGCTCCCTTCCCGGCCGCCTTGAAACGGTGGATGATCTCGTCCGTGATGTGCGGGATTGCTTCCACGTCCTCGCCCTCGTACTCAAACGCGCGTTCCTTCCTGAGAACCTCCATGTACACCTGGCCGGTGGTGAGATAGTTCACACGATGGAGCGGGCGGCCGATAAACCGCTCGTAGTTGCCGAGATCCTGGTCGGTTTCGAGGCCGTCGGTGGTCACGAACACTTCGCCGTGCTCGACCGGTCGGATCGTTCCGGCATCGACGTTCAGGTACATGTCCACCTTCATTGGGGATACCTTGTACCCTTTCGCTTGAAGAATGGCAGCGAGCGACGAGGTGGTGATCCCCTTGCCCAGCCCGGAAATGACGCCTCCCGAGATAAAGATGTATTTCGTCATACCACATTATAAAACGTCGGAGACAAAGCTCCGACGATGTTATTTCTTTCCCTTGGCCGTGACGCGGACGAGGATGGAGGCCTCAAACCCCTGCGGAAGGTTGATGGTGATCTCCCGCTCACCGATTTCCTTGATGGGTTCTTTCAGCTCGATCATGGTTTCATCTACGTCGAATTTTTCTTTCCGCAGTATACCAGCAATCGTTTTCGCTGTCACGGCGGCGTAGAGAGTTCCACCCTCGCTCACCTTTTCCTCGATCGTGAACTCGCGTCCCTCGAGCGATTCCGCGAGCTTCCCGGCGTTTTTCATCGCCTTCTGGCTGTCGCGCTGCTTCTTCGCTTCGCGCTCGTCGCGCCGCTTGAGTTCGGCGTCGGTCGCCTGCACCGCCAGGTTCTGGGGAAACAAAAAGTTGCGGGCGTATCCTTCTGACACATCCACGACCGCGCCCTCTTTTCCCTGTTCTTTGACGTCCTTCAACAAGATCACCTTCATACGACGCCCAGTTCGGTTTTGACGGCGAGCATTCGCGCCGCGGCTTTGACCGCCGCGCGCGCATACGGTTCCAGGCGCGTCGGGATGTGCTCCGGCATGGCGCCCGGACCGATGATTCCCTGCCCGATCGGCTTCTGGTATTTCAGTTGCAGATCAATATACGAACGCGTGACGACGTGCCCCATCACCTCGCCGTGCATCGTCGAGCCTCGTTCGATAATCCCGAGCACGACCGCGGCGTCGATATCCGCTCGCCGCAAAATCCAATCAAGCGCGAGCGGTTTTTCCATGGATCCCGGCACCCAGGTTTCGACGGTAACCGTGAAACCGCTCTTCGCCGCTTCTTCGCGCGCGAACTTCACCATGGTTTCGATTTCGGCTTTGTGAAACGATCCGCACACCAGAGCAAGATTTGGCATATCACTGTTTGGCAAAATATTCACGCGCACGTTGCAGATCCCCCTTGATCATCCGGCACATCTCCTCTTCTCCCGGCCAGTCAACGAGGTCGCGGAGACGTTCGCGCAGTTCCACCGACAACCGCTTCCCGTTGAGCTCGATCTCCTGATCGATCAGATGGACCTCGATTTTGAGCCGCCGCTGGTCCCGACTGTCGCTGACGCAGGTGATGGCCGGATAGGAAACGCCCGCTACGGTCGCATACCCCAAGTACACGGCCATTCCCGGAATGACCTGCCCCTCCTGCGGCGCTAGGTTGGCGGTCGGACAGCCAAGTCGGCGAGCGAGCCCTTCACCGGCTTCGACCGTGCCGCGGATCGTGAGTGGGTGCATACCCTGCGGACAGCCTATCCCGTCTTCACGAGGGTGCGCAAGTGCGCGAGCGCGCGCTGGATGATCGGCGCGAGGTCCGGATAAAACGAGCGTTCGGTGATCTCTCGGGCCGGAACCCATTCCGCGTCCAAGATATGTTCGGATGCTTGGGGCGAAAGGGTGGCATCCGTCGGCGCTTCGAACAAAAAGTAATGAATGTCTTTGTGGATGAGCGCCCCTTTTTTGACGAACCGGTCGCGGAACCAAATATCGATCTTCCCGAGCGGTTCAAGCAGGCGCACTTCGTTCAATCCAAGCTCTTCGATGGTTTCGCGCGCGGCGGCTTCTTCCAGCGCTTCGCCGATTTCCACGTGACCCTTGGGAAAGGTCCACTTCCCGTAGGAATCCTTCATCATGGCGAACAGCACCTGTTTGCCCGCGCGCTTGAACACGAGTCCGCCTGCGGACACTTCTTGCACCGGTCGGGCGCTCCGAGTCGGGCGGCGCGGTTTGGGCATCGGGCGGGCCATACTACTTGCCGAGCAGTTCGTTCACCGCCGCGTCCATTTGCGGATCCTTTTGCGCCTTGTAATCTTCTTCGGTCAGATCCACCTGCACGTCCGGGGCGATCCCGACGTGGTTGATCGAGCGGCCGTACGGGGTGAGCCATTCCGCGACCGTGATCTTCACCGCAGACCCGTCATCAAGCTGACGGTAATCCTGCACGGACCCCTTGCCGAACGTTTGCATCCCGACCAATTTCGCAAACCCGTAGTCCTGCAGCGCTCCCGAAACGATTTCCGAAGCCGAGGCAGACCCGCCGTTCACCAGCACCACCGTCGGGATCCCCTGGAGCCGAGCCGCCGCCGTGCCGTTGTACACGGTCTGATCGTCTTTGACCTTCTGAATCACGACTGGATTCTCGCCGATCCAGCCGCTCGCGACATCGATCGCGGCGGTCAGGAGTCCGCCCGGATCGCTCCGCAGATCGAGGATGATCCCTTTCGGGTTTTTGGTGAGCAGATCGTTCACCGCCTTGGTGAACAGGGCGGTCGTGTCTTCATTGAAGAAATAGATCGAGATGACGGCGATCCCGTCGTCGCGCATGGTCATTTTCACGCTGTCGATCGTGATCGTGTCACGCGTGATCGGAATGTCCTGCACATCCTCGGCTCCGTCGCGGCTGATCGTGAGCGTCACGGTCGTTCCCTTCTGCCCGCGGATCTTCGTGACCGCTTCTTCCACGCTCATGCCGGTCGTATCCGTCCCGTCGATCGCGAAAATCTTGTCGCCCGGCAGAATTCCGGCTTTCTCCGCCGGCGAACTGGCAAGCGGCGCCACGATCACGAGTTCTCCGTCCTTCTGTCCGATTTCCGCTCCGATCCCTTCGAATTCGCCGGCGAGGTCCTTGTTGAACTGTTCGGCGTCGTTCGGATCGAAAAAGGCCGTGTAGGGATCGCCGAGCGACGCCATCATTCCCTTCATCGATCCGTAGAACAGATCTTTGTCGGAAACCGGCTGTTTGTAGTAACTGTCTTTGACCAGGTTCCAGACATCCCAGAACATCGAAAAATTCACG
>CAZOPY010000098.1:0-4045 GCA_964581945.1 uncultured Gammaproteobacteria bacterium
TGTTTCAGGACGAATTCTTTCATAGGCCGGGACATCTTAACACGACTCGTCCAAATGAAAAACGACCGCACGCGAGGCGGTCGAGAAGAGGTCAGAGCGGGTCGGCAATGAACGAAAGATGCGTGGTCAAACGGGCCTCCAGGTCGTCCTGGAAGGTACGGATCGCCGTGTCCGCATGCGCATGCGGGATGAGGTGGCCGGCAGGCAGATGAGCCCCACCGGAACCGGCCTTGGCCCCGGACCGCGCCCCGAACAGCGCGCGCAGCATCGCCCCGAGCGGCGCCTCCGTGTCCGCCGAACGCGCCTTCACGACCACCTCGTCGCCCACGAACGCCCAGGCAAGAACGAACTGCGCATCCTCGTGGCGGATGAGCTGATCCGCGGCGATGCTCAGGAGCTCGCCCTCGTGCGGCGCGAGCCGCTCGTTCGGGTGCGCGACGAGCACGCGGCCGACGAACCGGCGGTTCGTGAGCAGCGCGCCGATCATGGCGCATTGCCGCTCGGTCATCCGGAAGGTCGTCGCGTCGCTGAACAGGTGCTGGTCGCCCCCTTCCATCGCGCGCATGAACATCTTCCGGTCGAGCCAGGTCGTATTCTTATGCGTGAGGCCATCACTGTCGGCGTAGATGCCGACGGCGGCCGCGGTCATCGTTCGCTCCCCGAGCGCGATGTCGAGACGGACCGCGAGCTCGAGCGCGAGGCTCGACGCTGCCCCGCACGGACGAACGTACCAGAACCGATCCCGCTCGATCCGCCGCTCACCCTCGTGATGATCGATGATGCAGATCGGCGACAGGTCAACCCCGTCTCCCAGTCGCGCATCGCGCGGATCCGAGGAGTCGACGAGCGCCGTCGGCCAGTCGTTCGGTCGCTCGTTCATGGGACGGAACAGGTGCTTCAGACGAAAGAGCGTCCACATCTTCTCGCTCTGCGGGTGGCCGAAGTGGCCGGCGTAGAACACGCGCGTCTCGACCCCGAGGGTCTCGAGGACGTGCAGGAGCACGAGCGCCGAACCGATCCCGTCCGGATCGACCTGCGCGATCAGAATCGCGATGCGCCCGGCCTGACGCATCAGGCTGCGAAACCCGGGCAAACTGGCGTCCGAAAGGCTTTCCAAATCGGTCATGGCTCCCCCTTGCCGGCAGGATAGCATAAGAAACAAAAAACGGCAGTCGCTCCGACCCGCGAGAGGTCGAAGGACTGCCGGACGCTATTCCTCGTCGTACTGCTTCGCAATCTGCTCCGCCGCGCAGTCCGCGTGCCACTGCATCGCCTCGGGGAGGTTGGCCTCGCGGAGGCGGCGGACGGCCTCGAGGTTGTCCTTGGCCGCGAGACAGAGCTCGGCGACCGAGATGACGGCCTGGTCGTAGCTGATCGTGACCGGGCCCTGGTCCGCGTCGAGGACGATGTCGCGGCGGATCTTGCGATCCATCGCGGCGAGCACGTCGGACGTGGTGACGTAGCTCATCCGGATGTGGTCGGCGCGCGACCGGGGCGCCTGCGTGCGCGCCACCGCGAACAGGTAGTCGAGCTGCGGCTGCAGGCCCGTCCACTTGGTACCGAGGTGCCGCGCGAAGCGGTCGTAGGCGCCCTTCACGCGCACGGCCTGCCGCTGCCAGGTCTCGAGCGCCTCCGCCATCGTGACGAAGTGCCGCGCGAGGCCGCTGTCGCG
This sequence comes from uncultured Gammaproteobacteria bacterium, assembly GCA_964581945.1. GTDB lineage: Bacteria > Patescibacteriota > Patescibacteriia > UBA9934 > GWF2-40-263 > CAZOPY01. The sequence goes on from CAZOPY010000098.1 coordinate 1,673, forward strand.
GATCGCCCGGAAGAGCTCCTGCCAGATGGCGAGCCCGTGATGGCTCCCGATGAGCGGCGCCTCGAGGTCGAGGAAGATGACGCGGACGCGGTCCTCCCCGTCGTCGGCGAGCTTCCGGATCTCCGCGATCACCTTGGCGAGGTTCTCCTCGGTCTTGAACCGCTGCCAGAAGAAGAACGCCTTCTGGACGTCGCCGACCCCATGCATGGGGACGACGATCTTCTCGCGGAAGCGGATCGCCTCGACCCCGTCGAGCTTGCCGCCCGGGCCGACGTCGTGCGTCCCGCACTCGGAGTACGCGACCGTGTTCCCGTTCGGGATCGCGAAGAGCACCGTGGGCTCGTCGGGCAGGATGTCCGTGCGCGGGATGTCGAACTCGGACAGGAACAGGCCGAGCCCGCGCCCGCCGATCGCGTTCTCCATCTGGAACCGCGCGTGCGCCGCCCACTCGCCGCTCTTCTCGAACAGCGACGGGAGCACGTGCGCGTACGGAGCCGCGAGGAAATCCACGTTGTCCGCGAACAGGCCGTGAGACGCGCCGGTGAGCTCGAAGTCCACCGTCTGGAAGCTCGGCGCGAGCGGGAACCCGGCCGCGTTGAGCGTCTCGATCCAGTAGGGGAACTCGGCCACGTACCGCCGGCGCTTCGTCGCCGGGAGGTTGCCGTGATCACGAACGTTGCCGGGCAAGTGCAGAATGAGTTTCGACACCTTCTTTTCCTTTCACGCCGCTTTTGGCGTGGGGGTTTTTCGTTCTCCGGTTACGTTCTTGCAACCGGCGCCCTGAAGCCCTCGCCGGAGGCTTCATGGCGCCGGAAACAAAAACGAACCGTGTCGAAACCCCGTTCGGGGGAACACCGTTCGTGTTTCCGGGTGCTTACGGAGACCCTGGTATCCGCTCAGAATGAGACGGAAACATACCATTTTCTCCGACGTTTGTCAATCCTACCAGCTCCCTCCCCCGCCGCCTCCGAATCCGCCGCCAGAAAATCCTCCTCCGCCGCTCCCCCCGCTCGAGGATGGCGCGGCCGCGTGCGAGGCGGCATTGGCAAAAGAATTCATGCGCGAGCTGAACAGGACCGGGTTGAATGCGGCCATATTTCCTTGATACCAACCCGGCGGCGTTTTCTGAACGTCGGCGAACGCTTTCGACCACTTATCCGCGACGCCAAACACCATCGCGTATGGCAAAAATTTTTCAAAGATATGCTCTTTCTCTTGCCACTGCAGTCGATATTTTTCCGCGGCCTCGAGGTAAAGTTTGAATCCGAGCGCGTGTTCGGCGGCGAGCGCACCCTTACGCGTGCGGCACGGCATGAACGGCGCAAACAGAAGGATGAACCCCGCCGTCGTGTACATCGCGAACAGCGCCACCGGACGATCCGTTATCGTCGCGCCCGCGATCCCGATCATGTGGCCGAAAACGGCGACCGCGATCCCAATCCCGAAATAGAACCACCGGACCGTTTCCGGATTGCGCACGTAATACCCGAGCGAGGCCATTTCGCTATAAACGAATTTCTTCACCTGCCTTTGCGTTTCCACGAGCGAAGACTGGCGCTGCTCGATCTTCACCTCGGTCTCCTTCGCGAACAGTCCCTCGAGCAGGGCGCGCTCAAACGGCTTTAAGAGGCCGTCCGCCGGCTTCTGTTTCCGCAACGTATAGGAGCGCGACGTAAAACCGAGCGCGCCGTGTTCCTCTTCGATGATCGTAAGATAGCCGCGCACCGCGAGATCAACGATCCCCGCGGAAAAATCGCGCGGATGCAGACGCGCATCGATGAGTGTGCCGAGCTCCGTCGGACGCAATTTGTCGACCGGTTCGTATTCGGCGACGATCGTCCCGCGGCCTTTGGGGTCGCGACCTATCCGCCACCAGCGAACGAACAGGAACAGGAGCGTAAACAGCGGCACCAACAGCGACAAAAAGTCCCAGTTGTCTTGCAGCCACCACCAGGCGCGGATGTTGAACCCGGGTTCGTACACGACCAATTTCGGAAACAGGATGGAGAGGGTGAGAAAATCATTCGCCGACGAGGTGATCAGGTCTTTTTCAACGGAGAGCTGGCAGTTTGATTCCGTCGAGCCGACCGGACCGGTGTAACAGTTGGCGACGATCCCGCGCACGTCCGGTTCCGGCAGGGTGATCGAGGCGGTCGTAAGTGGCACGGGGGTTCCCCAGGCGTCCTCGCTCACGTTCCAATACAGTTCGTCTTTCAGGTCGTGGAATAAAATTCCGCGTTCGACATGGTAGACGAAGCTGTACGAAAAATCGCCGACCATGGTCACGTCCGCGTCGCCGACCTTGACTACGAGGTCATCGCGCTCGCGATAGGAGACATAGTTGGCGAGCTCTCCGTCCTTTGTCACGGAGTC
>CAZOPY010000099.1:0-4044 GCA_964581945.1 uncultured Gammaproteobacteria bacterium
CGCTGGACGACGGCGCCACCGGCCTCGCGCAGGATGATCGCGTTCGCCGCGACGTCCCATTCCTTCATGGTGACGCCGACGAACACGTCGATCTTTCCTTCGGCCACGGCCATGAACCCCCCGAAGGTTTCGATCTGGTAGGTCGACCCGACGTCCGCGAGGAACCGGTCGAGCGAGACATTCGACCGGCGCAGCCGCTTCAGGCTCGCGAGCCCGAGGCGCGCGTTGGCGAGACGGATGTCGGGTCCCGGGGGGATGCGCATCGGCTCGTCCCCGCGCAGGGTCGTGTACGGGGCCCAACGGAACGCTCCGGCGCCGCGTTCGGCCCACCAGATGGTCCGGCTCGCGTCGTGGAGGATGAGGCCGAGCTGCAGACCGTTGCGGTCCTTGAGCGCGATGAGCGGACCGTACCCGTCGAAGCCAGCGGCGTAGTAGCGCGTGCCGTCGAGCGGATCTACGATCCAAGTGCGACCCGAGGTTCCCTTGGATTCGTGCCCCTCTTCGCAGAGGTAGCCATCCGTCGGAAACCGCTCCCGGATGATCTCGAGGATCGCCTCCTCGCTGTCGTGGTCAGCGTTCGTGACCACGCTGCCGTCGGGTTTGTGATCGATCGTGAGCTTCCCTTCGCGGCGGAGCTCGCTCTGGATCATCGCGGCATGGGACGCCGCCCGGAACCCGACCAAGAATACTTCTGACAAACGCATCTCGTACCTCCCGAGAAGGCGCATGAACGCCCTCGCGGCAGGAACGAATACTGAGCGAGGAGGATACCCGGTTTGACCTCGCCTGTCAATGGATAAAAGAAAAATCCTGACCACGAGGCCAGGAGACGTAGAGCCGATCGGGGAGGTCCGGTCGGTTTTTTGTTGCGCCGAAGCGCTAGCAGGCGACGTAGGTCGCGGTCACGCCGGAGGCGCGCAGGCGCGCTTGCCAGACGTGGGCCTGCTTCTCGATCCCGTTCAGCTCGAGGCGCTCGATGATACGCTCGGGCGTCCCGGTCTCGCGGACGAGCACGCACCCGTGGCAGCGCTCGAGCGCGGCGATGTCCTCGGGGCGGACCGAGTTCTGGACGCCCGGGAAGAAGATGGCCACGAACAGCGGAGTCGGGCGGGTCGGCTGGATGCGCGAGCGCTCGGTCGACCCGGGCGCGCCGCGCAGTCGGCTGTTGATGCCGATCGGTTCGGACACGCCGGCGAAGCGCACGGGCTGCCCATCGCAGAAGAACTGCAGCGAGTGCGTCGCTGCGTCCCGGATGATTGGGGCGAGCGTACTCTCCCCGGCCGAGTCGTCGTACACCTGCTCGATGGCAGGACGCTGATTTGCCGCAACACTCATGGACACCTCCGGAGCTGCAGGCGAGAGTCTACGCTCTCATCTGCGGCGCGTCAAGGGAAAATGAAAACCCCGCTGTCAGAGACGGCGGGGGGAGTCAGGGTCTGGCGCGCAGGTGCGCGACCATCCCTTCCAGGAACGCGATGACCGTTTGGCGCGCGGTGGGACGCAGCTCGTCTTTGAGCGCTTCGCGGGCGGGCACGATGACGGGATCGGGCTCCGGCAGTTCGATCCCCTCCTCTTTCATCCACGCGATCACCTGTTCGCGCGTCAGTTTCGAGGGACGACAGTTCCGCTGATGGTAGAGACGCCCATCCGGGGTGGTCTGCCAGTCGCGGCCGCGCCAATCTTTTTTTCTGGAGGGAGGGAAGTTCCAGAAGAACCCGTCCATGCTGCTGCGGTAGGTGAACGGGTTCACGCTTTCGGGCCACACCGCCTGGAACGCGCGTTTGGCGAGTCCGGGCGGGATCGGTCCGATCTCCTTGTCGAGCACGTCCGCGTAGACGTCCTCGATGAAGATCTGGTTCGAGAGCGCCCGGCGCTGCGACCCGTTGATCCGGGCGAGCGTCGAGCGGTACCGAGGCTCGGGAGGCGATGCTTCTTCCACGACCTCGGGTGCAGCGGCCGCCACAACCGGTTCGGGCTCGACCACCGCAGGCGCGGGAGGAGACGTGGGTTCTGGCGGCGGGATCGGTTCGGGTGCTGCTGGTGTGGGCTCCGGGGGCGCGGCTTCGACAACCGGCGTCGTCGGAGGAGGAGGGGCCTCAGCGATCACCTCGATCACGGGTTCCTCGACCGGAGGCGCGGGCGGAGGAGTGGGCGGGGGCTCGGCACGCGGGACCACCTTCGGCGCCGCGGTCGGTGCTCGAGGCGGCGTCGGAGATGCACGCGGCGGGTCGCGCCAGATCTTGGGGCGCGTCCGTTCGGCCGACGGTCCTTCCTGGGGCGGTCTGGGCTTCAGCTCGCGCACGCGCAGGAGGATCCCGTCGCTCAGGTTGTGCGGGACGCCGTCGGCGACCGTGCGAGCGGCCATGGTCAGGCGGTAGCACTGCTCCATCCCGCCGGCGAAGGCGCCGGTCTCGCTTTGCCAGTACTTCTTCTGAACCATCGCCGCGCGAATGGCGAACCGATCGCTGCCGCCCTTCGGAGAGCTCGCATCGATCACGACGTTCGCGATCGTGTTCGTGATCAGATCGCCGCAGATCGTGCTCGCTTCACGCAGGTTCACGATCGCCTGCACGATGAGCGGGTCGGTTTCGATCGGCGGCGTGTCGTCCGCGGGCGCGGCTCCCGCCGGGGCGGGCGGGTTGTCGAAATGCAGGAAGATGAACGCTCTGACCCCGGCATCGTAGTGCGCGGAGAGGTTCTCGAGCGAAGCGTCTCCCTTCGGGAGCTTCTTTGCATTCGGAGAGTTGTGATTTACTTCGCGCTCGTCCGGGATCTGGCCGACCGAGTACATCTGCTCGTCATTCAGAACGAGGAAGCGGTTGCTCCTGAGCTCGCGCAGCACGTTGATCGGGTTGCTGCTGATGTAGAACTCGGCGAGCGCGACGGCGAGATCGCTGGGGACGCAGCCCACGCCTCGGATCTCTCCCATCCGGCGCAGGCTCACGAGCAGGGCGTGTTGGGCCCGAGAGAGCAGATACGTCCGAGGGGAGGCGGGCATGAACTCATCCAGCTCGACGCGAGAGTACGTCGGAGCGACGCCACAGTGCCAAAGAAACCAAAAACCCGCAAGCATAAAAAAAGAAAATCCCCTCATGCGAGGGGAGACGTCAGCCTTGTTCCGGGTCGACCATTTCGCGGTACGATTTCCAGTCCTCGTTGTCATCGTAGATGTCGAGGGTCGGATGTCGTTTTCCGCGGCGGGGAGGAAATTTTTTTGCCTCTCGGAACAGGCTTGTGACGAGTGTGTGGATCCGCGCCGATCGCCGGGCCGGTTCTAATGTGTTCGAGCCGAGGAGGTCGGCGGCCGGTTCATCGTCGAGGTTCTCGCCGAACAGCCGCTCGGAAAGATCGGCGAGCGCGCGACGTTCTGCCTGGAGCAAGAACAGGGCGCGCTTCAGGTTTTCCACCTCGACGACCGCTGCGGCGAGTTCTTCATCGATGAGTCGCAGTGATGCCGATGGGGATCGTGGGGCGGGTGTCGTTTCCGACCATGGCTCGGCGGTCCGTCTGCACAATCGTGCCAGCGCATCGTCGTCGAGCGCAATGGGCTGTTTCCCTGTGATACGCGAGGCGGGGGGAAGCGGGGTGTCGATGATCATGTACTCATCATCGAACTTGAAGTAGTGGAGGTAATCCATCCGCACGAGCGGCCGGATCAATGTGTCTTTCCAAGAGGTTTGTCCGAAGAAGGCGCACAACCGGAGGACGATCTCGCGCGGAACCGAGTCCTCGGTTCCGAGCAGGTCGCTAGCCCGACAGCAGGCAAAGAGCAGGGCTACCTGCGTGCGCGTGAGCGTCGCGGCCCCGGCGCTCACGACGACCCCGTCATCGTGGCCCGCAGGGCGAGCAGGCGGTCCCGCCGCTTCTTCGCGTCAGCGAGCAGTCGTTCGTACGTTTCGATCTGCTTCGCGTTGTCCGAGAGCAGGGAGGCGATCAGGCGTTCCTGTTCGAGCCCTTTTTCCGGAACTATCTCTTCGATACGCTCCGGGGCAGTATCGTCCGTCGCGGAATCCGCGTGCGGCGGTTCCAGCACCCCGGTGGGTC
>CAZOPY010000100.1:0-4035 GCA_964581945.1 uncultured Gammaproteobacteria bacterium
CGAATACCGATTGCGCGCGTCCCGTCTTCCATCACGTAGATCGAGAGTTCGCCCTGCGTGTAGGGACGGAGGTCGGAAAGCGTGAGATAACGATCCGAAATGAGCGGAATGTGGCCAAAATCCGCGATCAGGTTCTTCCAGGCGCCGTTTGTGGGAGAGAGATGAATGATCGCGACGGTTCCATCCGGCGCATGGGCCGAGAGCGCGTCGCGCGTGAGCCAGAGAGCGCTCACGAACCACAACCCAGCCAACCAGAAGAACAACGCAACCCCATACAGCCAAACAGCCCGCCGATGATGGCGGGCTGTGTGACTCTTATGCATGGGGATGTTCAGGTAGGCCATGGGATTACGGGCGGCCCCCTCCTCGGTTCGGCGGCGGGCCGCGTCGGTCTCCGCTCGGGGCTCCGGGCGGTGGGCCAGCCGGTTGTTCCGGATAAACGTTGCCTGGGGCGTCCTTCATGGACAGGTTAATGCGGCCCAAGCTGTCGATTTCCGATACTTTCACGTTGATTTCGTCGCCCACCTTCACGATATCGGATACCTTCCCAACACGCCAGGGGGCCAAGGCGCTAATGTGCACCAACCCTTCCTGTTTGGGGAGGATTTCGACGAATGCCCCGAAATCCATGATGCGGGTGACCTTTCCCTTATAGATTTCGCCGGCCACAACCTCGCGTGTGAGGTTTTTGATCCATTCTTCGGCCTTTTTGCCGCCTTCGGCATTGACCGAGGTGATCATGACGAGCCCATCGTCTTCGATGTCGATCGCCTGAACGCCGGTTTCGGCAATGATTTCGTTGATCATCTTGCCGCCCGGGCCAATCACGGCGCCAATGCTCTCCGGATTGATGCGCATAACGATGATGCGCGGAGCATACGGAGACAGATCCGGGCGCGGGGCCGGGATCGCCTTCAACATCACGTCCAGGATCTGCAAACGGGCGTCTTTGGCCTGGCGGATGGTCTGTTCAATCATTTCTTTCGTGAGCCCAGCGGATTTCGTGTCCATCTGGATCGCCGTGATCCCGGTTTTGCTTCCAGCGATCTTGAAGTCCATGCCACCGGTCGAGTCTTCCAGGTCCTGGAGGTCCGTAAACACCTTCCAGCGGCCCTTGGCATCGGTTGCGATCCCCATCGCAATCCCGGCCACCGGGGCCTTGATCGGCACGCCAGCGTCCATGAGGGCGAGCGTACAGCCGCAGGTCGAACCCATGGAGCTCGAACCATTCGAGCCGAACGTCTCGGAAACGACGCGGATGGAGTACGGGAACGTTTCCTTGTCCGGAATCATCGGCGTAAGCGCCTTTTCCGCGAGCGCGCCGTGGCCGATTTCGCGGCGACCAGGTCCGCGCATCGGTTTCACCTCACCGACTGAGTATGGCGGGAAGTTGTAGTGGTGCATGAACCGCTTCTTGCCGACCCATTCCATTCCGTCGAGTGTCTGTTCGTCTCCCGGGGAGCCGAGAGTGGTGACCGAGAGGATCTGCGTCTCTCCGCGGCGGAAGTGACCGCTGCCGTGCACGCGCGGGAGCAGTGCGACCTCGGCGAGCAAGGCGCGGATGTCCGTGATCGAGCGTCCGTCCACACGCTTTCCGTCTTCGAGAATGGCGCGAGACAGTTCCGCCTCGATCCCTTCATCGACGACCGCAAGGCCGAACTTCATATGATCCGGTTCGACGCCTTGGGCGACCAAGAATTCCTTGAGCGCTTCTTTGACCGCCTTTTTCTCTTCGCGGCGTTCGGATTTGGTTGCTTTGGGCGCCCCAAAGAAAAATTCCTTGGTTTTTTCCGTGATGAACGGGCGCGCGAGCTCTTCGATCTTGTGCTGGATTTCGCGCAGTTCCTTTTCTTTGTCGTTTTTCGGGGAGAAAACATCGACTTTCGGCTTGCCGACCTCTTTGCGAACCTGTTCGATGAGGTCGATCACCGGTTTCATGTGCTTCATGCCGAACCAGAATGCCTCGAGCACGGTGTCTTCCGGCGCTTCGTTCGCTCCCGCTTCGACCATGCACACCTTGTCCGACGTGCCGGCAAAGGCGAGATCAAGCAGAGACTTGCCGCGCGCCTCATATGACGGGTTCAGTACCCATTCGCCGCCAATCTGGCCCACGCGGACGCAGCCGATCGGACCGGCCCACGGGATGTTGCTCATGTGGAGCGCGCAGCTCGCGCCGATGAGCCCGATCACGTCCGGATCGTTCTCGCCGTCGAACGCGAGACAGGTGACGATCACCTGCACGTCGTTCCGCATACGATCATCGAACAGCGGACGCAGCGCGCGGTCGATATAGCGGGCCGTGAGCACCGCTTCGTCCGTCGGGCGGCCTTCTTTCTTAATGAAACGGCTCCCTTTGATGCGTCCGGCCGCGTACAGGCGTTCCTCGAACTCAACCATGAGCGGGAAAAAATCCAGCCCATCGCGCAGCGAGTCGTTCATTGTCGCGGTCGCAAGGATCACGGTGTCTCCGTACTGCACGGTGCAGGCGCCACCGGCCTGTTCGGCGTATTTTCCGGTCTCAATCGTCAACGTCTTGCCTCCCCATTGGGTCTCGTAACGGCGAATATCGGCCATAAAAACATGGAGATCGCCTCAAGGCTCAAGATCTCGAACAAGGAGTTCGACAGATCTCTGTGTCTTGAGGCGATCGGAATTAGGTTGTTAATGCGCTTCTTAGAGGAACAGATCCCCGTTCGACTCTTCTCGGGCCGGTTTTTCCTCTTTTACCGGCTTTTCCCGCAGAATTTCCCCTCCGCGCGGCGGGCTCATCGGCCCACGACGGACCGGTCCGATTAAATACTTTTTGGGGTTTTCTGACAAGTTCACGTAGACATCGGCCGAATCGACCAGGCGCGTGGCCGTTGTTTCGCGAAACGCCATCACTTGCATGATGCGGCCGCGGCTTTTCACGTAATCCGAGAGGTACACGAAGTCTCCGTCGCCGGAAACAAGCACGATCACGTCGAGCATATCCAGCATGCGGATGATGTCGACGGTCAGTCCAACGTCCCAGTCGGCTTTTTTCTGTCCTGACAGGTATTCCATCAGGTCTTTCTCGCGCGTTTCGATCCCGAGGTTCAAAAGAGCCTCGAAAAACGGCTTCTCGTCCTCGGTTTTGGTGCGAACGACGTAGGCAACCGCGCGAATGAGCTTTCGGTCACCGACCGCGTCCTTCACGATGTTTCCGAAGTTCACTTTACGGCCGAAAATCGATCGGGCGCTGTAGTACATGTTCTGCGTATCAATGAATACGCCGACTCGTTGGTCTGGGTGTGCAATCATAGCCTTCCTCCTTAGGGAGTTCTTCTCCACTGTAACAAACACGTCTCGCACCGAAAAGATGCGAGACGCGCGATTTATTTCAATCCGAGTTCCTCTTTCAGCTTATCCCACCCCTTCTTGTCCTCACGTTCGAGGTATTTCAGCAAGCGGCGGCGCTCGTTGACCTTTTTGAGCAACCCGCGGCGGCTGGAGTAGTCCTTCTTGTGCATCCGGAGGTGGCCGGTCAGATCCTTGATTTCCGCCGTCAGAATCGCGATCTGCACCTGCGGGGACCCCGTGTCCGACGCATGCGTGCGGAATTTTTCGATAATGGCCTGTTTCTTCTTGGCATCGAGCATACCTACATTCATTAATGCATCTGACCGAGAGGCGGGAGCTCAAGCCCGAGACCCAGAACAGCGCAGGGATTAGTCTTTTTTCGACGTTGGGACTCTAACATGAGGGGGATTTTGGGTCAAGGAATGGCTACATGGAGAAAATTGTCTGATCGACCGAGGTCAATCGTGCTAAAATACCCTCACTATGTACGGTCGTGAGCGTGCGTTTGGACAGCGGGAGCCGTTTGCGGAAATTCGCCGGCAAGAGGTCCCTCGGGAGACGCCGCTTTCGAGTTCGGAGGTGTTTTTTCGGGACGCCTATGCGCGGCTGGCGGACGAGCTTGTTCGTCGGCCGGAGATTGCGGAGTTTTCGCATGTGCCGCTCGCGGAAAAGGCGCAGGATGCGGCGTCGGTGCAGAAGATCGAGCGCGGGTTT
>CAZOPY010000101.1:0-3987 GCA_964581945.1 uncultured Gammaproteobacteria bacterium
GGAGGTCACCTTGACCAGCACCACGCCGGCTTTCGGCAACATCACGTTGCCGAGCGGCATCGTCGCGAGTGTGGCGTCCGTCACCCAGATGACATCATTCCAGCTGGTCGCCCAGGTGAAGAAGGTGGTGGCATCCCAGAACGGGCGACGGGTGCCGTCCGCTTCCACACGATACACGGTCGAATAATTGTAGCTGCGGATGTACCAGCCAGCAGTGACGGCGGAAATGTTTTCCGTCTCACCGTTGAACGGCGACGGTCCGGTCACGCCGCTCGACGGCGCCACGTGGCGGCCTTCGCTGTCGACGGTGACGCCATCCGGAAGCGGTTCGCTCGGCGTTTCTTCCGTCCCGGTGGCGTTGATCGTCAGGACGCCCGAGGTGTCGCTTGCGACCGTGGCGCTGCCAGAATCGAGCGCGGAGATGCGCAGACGACCGTTGGTGGTCGGGCTGTCCGGCACGGTCCAAACGTAGCTACCGCCGGTGAGCCCGCTTGCAACGAGCGTGTAGTTCACGCCGCCATCGAGGGAAAGTTCCAGCTTTTCGCTAGAGATTCCTGAGCCGCCGGTCGTCCAGGTGACGGTTTGCATCGCACCGATCGTGAGCGCGCCGCTTACGGGCGAAACGAGGTCGATCGTCGCCTCGGTGCCGGTTTCCGTGGTGGAACCGCCGCCCCCGCCGCCGCCGCTCGAGCAGGTTACGTCGTACGTCCAATCGCCGTCCTGCGGACCAGAGGTAAGAAGCGTGTCCTCGTTGGCCGCATCGAAGATCTCCCCTTCGTGGGTGGTCACCGTGACCGCGTCGTCGCACGCGAAGCTAGCGTGAGCGATTTGAACCTTCGAATCACTTTCAGACCAGCTGACGACGTAGTCGCCGACATTCGGACTGATTTCAAATGAACCGCTTTCACCGTTCGTGAAGGTCGTGTCCATCGTTTCCGAAAAGGTAAGGAAGATGGCGGCGGTTTTTGTCGCCGTTCCGCCGTCGGCAGGCGAAACCGATTTCACGACTGCATCTGCGCCGTCCACGGTGGTGTATTCTCCGAGTCCAAGATCAAGGTCCGTCCGATGGTTGATCCCGTCGAACAGGTCAAGGTCGCTGTCGCCGCTTGTGACCGCACGCATGAGTTCGGTGTCGTCGTGCGTATCGACGACGGACGCCTCCGTCCCGAGCGCGATGTTGACGAAGTCGGTCGAACCGGTGATGAGGTCGGTCGTGTCCGAGCCGAAATCCGCTCCGGTGAAATCGCCGACATTTGAGAACACGAGGTCGCTTGCCGACAGGTGGGATGCGGCGTCCAGCGTTTCCGTGAACGTCATTGTGATCATGTCGATCTGGCCGTCGGCGTTATCATCGCCGTAGGTGACGGTGTCGAGATACGGTTCCGAGCCGTCGAGAATTTCCGCCTGCGTCTGTTCCCCGAGCGTATCGTTTTCGTTCCCGTCCGCATCGAACAGGTCGAATCCGTTTTGGGTCAGAATCGACAGCGTGCCGGAATCGTCGTGGCTGTCGTGCAGAACGGTCGTGGCAAGCGTGACGCCGACGATGCTTACCGAAGTCGTGATGAGATCGGTTCCGCCCGCCCCGAAACTGATCCCATTGAAATCGCCATCGTCAGCAAAGCCGAGGTCATTGTGGGCAAGGACACTCGAAGCATCGACCGTTTCCGAAAATCCGATGTTGAAGACGTCAACACCCCCGGTCCCGTCATACTCCGCGGTTTTGATCACCGGAGCGGCGTTGTCTAAAAAGCTCATCTGCGCCTGGGCGCCGAGCGTTGTGTTCACGTTGCCGTACAGGTCAGCAAGGTCAAACGCGTTCTGCGACGAGATCGCGATATCGCCAGACCCTTCGTTCGTGTCTACAACGGTCGCCTCGGTGCCGAGAGTTACGGAAACCCCGGTGACATTCGTTGTGAGCAAATCGGTCGTGTTCCCGCCGAACGCGGCGCCGGTGAAATCACCGACGTCCGTGAACAGAAGATCGTTGGCGCTCAGATGCGCTCCGCCTTCCCCGCCATCAACCGTTTCCGTGAAGTAAAAATACATGGTGTCGATCTTGCCATCGCCATCCTGGTCCTGGTACACCCCTTCGCGCAGCTGCGGCGCGGCGTTGTCGGTAAGCGCCGGCGAGCTCCCGCTGTTCAACGTGAACGACGACACGTTTCCGAACGTCCCCGTCACGCCGCTGTTCGAGGTGAGGGTGACGGACATGTCTTCAACCGCCGTCACCTGGTTCGTGCAGGTGAAGGTGAGCACCAGCGTCGTGGTCCCGTCCGGATCCGCCGACTCGCCGGTACAGTCGCCATGCTCGTCCGATCCGCCGCCATCGACGTCGAAGCCGTTGGCGCCGGCCGCCGTGTTGTTGAGCGCCTGGTCGAACGTCATGACGATCGTGTCCGTATAGCCGTCTCCGTTCATGTCCTGGATCTCTGCGGCGGTGACCGCCGGCGGCGAAACACTCGCGTGCGTCGGACGCGGAAGGCCCAGAATAAAAAATGCGGCGGCGAAGAGAGCAAGCGCTCCGAGGAATCTTTGACGGTGAAAAATGGTGATCATAATGGCATCATCGTAACAGAGATCGTTCGCGTCAACAAACGGTCTGTCCTGAAAACCCTTGACATTTATCCACAGATGCTGTAGCCTCAACCGTAACACTAAGCCCATTTCTGGGCAGGACTCGAACCTCGTGGATCACAAAGATGATGTGACTCAAGGAATCGGGTCACATCATTTATTTATGACCACCCCAACAGAGGCCCCTTCTTCAGGTTTTTACGGTCTCGGCATTGCGCCGAAACTGCTCGACGTGCTCGAGAAAAGCAAGTACACGGTTCCGACGCCGATTCAGCTGAAGGCGATCCCGCTCGGGATCCAAGGCAAGGACATGATCGGCATCGCGCAGACCGGGACGGGCAAAACGCTCGCCTTCTCGATCCCGATGCTCCAGCAGCTCGCCGCCACCAAAGGCAAGGGCCTGGTGTTGTTGCCGACCCGCGAGCTCGCCATCCAGGTCGATGAAACGCTGCAAAAAATCGGCCGTTCGATCAATCTGCGCACCGCCGTCTTGATCGGCGGCGCCAGCATGAACATGCAAAAAGCGGCGATCAACCGGAACCCGCACGTCATCGTCGCGACCCCGGGCCGTCTCATCGACCACCTGGAACAGCACACGGTGTCGTTGAACGAGGTCAAGGTGCTCGTGCTCGACGAAGCGGATCGCATGCTCGATATGGGGTTCGCGCCTCAGTTGAAGCGCATCCTGCTCAAGGTCCCGAAGGAACGGCAGACCTTGCTGTTCTCGGCCACCATGCCGCCCGCAATCGCGCAGATGGCGGCGCAGTTCATGAAGCTCCCGGTCCGCGTCGAAGTGGCTCGCGCCGGAACCGCGGCGGAACGCGTGGAGCAAGAGCTGTTCGTTGTGAACAACCCGGACAAAATCCGTTTGCTTGAAAAACTGCTGAACGAATATCACGGCACCGTCCTTGTCTTCTCCCGCACAAAGCACGGGGCGAAGAAAATCACGCGCGCCCTGAAGCACATGGGCGTGAACGCTGCGGAAATCCACTCGAACCGCTCGCTCGCGCAGCGCCGCGACGCGCTTGAAGGGTTCAAAACCGGAAAATATCGCGTGCTGGTCGCGACCGACATTGCCGCGCGCGGGATCGACGTCACCGGGATCGAGTTGGTCCTGAACTTCGATCTGCCGGACCAGGCGGAAGATTACGTGCACCGCATCGGCCGTACGGGCCGCGCCGGTCGCTCGGGCAAGGCGATTTCGTTCGCGACCCCGGACCAAGGCACGGACGTGCGCCAGATCGAAAAACTGGTCCGCATCCAGCTCCCCATTTCCAAACTCCCCGAGCTCCCGCCGCACCGCGCCGCTCCGCCGCCGGAACGCGGCGACCGCGACGGCGCTCGTCCATTCCGCGGCGGCCATCGCTCGGGCCACGGCGCGCGTCCGAACCGTTCGTCCTCGGCCCCGCCGCG
>CAZOPY010000102.1:0-3856 GCA_964581945.1 uncultured Gammaproteobacteria bacterium
TCGGCACGCCTCCGGAGGACATTCCTGCCATCAAAGCGATCGGCGGCGACGATCTGGATGAGTAGATGCTCGACGTGTTCGAAACTCAGTTGATCATCGATAAAAATCTCCGGAACGTGCACGTGATCGCTCAAGAACAACGGCTGGATCCGACCGTCGAGCCCAACGGCCAGCTCCTGTTCTTCCGCGCGTACTACGGCGATCTTCGCGCGACGCACTGACACCCCCGTCTCCGCCGCTTTCAAAAGCGGCTTTTATTTTTGACGTTCGTTCGGCAACAAAAAACGCCGCCCATTCAGGCAGCGATCTTTCAACATTATTCATGGCTCGCGAGCCAGCGCTCGGCGTCCAGCGCCGCCATGCAGCCGGTGCCTGCGGCGCTGATCGCCTGGCGGTAGACGTGGTCGGCGACGTCGCCCGCCGCGAACACCCCTTCCACGTTCGTCTTGGTCGAGCCTGGGGTCACGACGACGTATCCTTTTTCGTCGAGAGTCAGTTGGCCCTTGAAAATGTCCGTGTTCGGTTTGTGGCCGATCGCGACGAACAGGCCTTGGGTCGCGAACTCGCTCGTCTCGTTCGTTTTGTTGTTGAAGATTTTGAGGCCGGTTAGAAGTTTGCCGTCGCCAAGCACCTCTTTCACTTCGCTGTTCCAGACGAAGGTGATTTTCGGGTTCTTCATCGCTCGATCCTGCATGATCTTTGACGCGCGCAAAACATCCTTGCGCACAAACACCGTGACCTTGTTGGCAAAGCGCGTCAAAAAGTTGGCCTCCTCGAGAGCGGCGTCGCCCCCGCCGACCAGGCTGATCTCCTTCCCTTTGAAGAAGAATCCGTCGCAGGTCGCGCAGGCCGACACGCCGTGGCCCTGATATTCTTTTTCGCCCGGCACGCCAAGCCACATGGCCGAGGCGCCCGTTGAGACGATCACGGCCTCTGCCTGATATTCCTGCTCCGCGGTTTTCAACACGAACGGGCGCTTCGAAAAATCCACGGACACGACGTCATCGCTCACGATGCGCGTGCCGAATCGTTCGGATTGCTTCTTGAACAGATCCATCATCTCCGGTCCCAAAATCCCATCCGGGAACCCCGGATAGTTTTCGACGTCGGTCGTCAGCATGAGCTGACCGCCCGGGACGCGACCTTCGATCATGAGCGGCGACAGCTCGGCGCGCGATGCGTAAATCGCCGCCGTGTGTCCGGCCGGTCCTGATCCAATGATGATGAGTTTCTCCGCCATAGGTCCCATCGGTCCTAGGCGAGGTGTCGCGCGACCTTGGCTTTCAGCGCCTCTTTGCTCATGGAGCCGGAGAACTGCTCGACGACCTGGCCGCCTTTGAAGACGATGAAGGTCGGGATCGAAAGAATGTTATAGCGCTGTGCGACCTCCGGATAATCATCGACGTTCATCTTCGCAACCGTCAACCCTTGGAGCTCGCCGGCGAGCTGTTCGATGATCGGAGACATGACCTTGCACGGACCGCACCACGGCGCCCAGAAATCGACCAGAACCGGCTGGCCGGATTGGAGAACCTGCGCGTCAAAATTCTCGGACGAGAGCGTGAGTTCGGACATAGAAAGAATAATGAACTAGCGAGCACGAATCCCTTTGATTTCAAGCAAACGATTTTGTGTTTCTTCGGTGTACGCTTCGAACATGTCGCCGACTTCGGCTTTGGTGCGGCTCTTGTAGCGCATACCGAACTCTTGGCCGGCTTTGATTTCCTTGGCCTCGCCTTTGCCGATCTGCAGCTGGACGATTTCGCCCTCGCCGACGATCTGGCCGCCGCGCAGGATGCGCAGTTTCGCTTTCGGTTTGATTTTTCCTTCGCGCATGAGCGCCCCGACGATCCAGCCGTCCTCGGACTTGCGGAAGTTCGCGAGCACCTCCATGCGGCCCACTTCGGTCAGAACGGTTTCCGACGGGAGCAGCTTCTGCATGTCGACGAGGATGTCTTCGAACAGTTTGTAAATGATGTTGTACTGGCGGATCGTGACATTCTTGTCGCGCGCGAGCGTCTCGGCGGTCGTGGTCGGCCGGACGTTGAACGCCAGGATGGTCGCTTTCGCGGTTTCCGCGTTCTGGATGTCCGTTTCCGTGATGTTGCCGAGCCCCTTGCTCACCACCTCCACGCCGACTTCCGGATGCTGGATGGTGTCGAGCATGCCGAGGATCGCTTCGAGCGACCCGAGCACGTCGGAACGGATGATGACCGGAAGCACGTGCTTCTTGGGCGCGCTTGATTCGGATCCTTCGGCGGCCGGCATCTGCTTTTTGATGGAGGCGACCTGTTCGACCGCCTGCACGGGCTGCGATTTCATTTTCTTGAGCGCGGTGGCGTCCTCCGGGACCTCCATGATATCACCAACCGCCGGCGCGTACTTGAACCCGATGATTTTGACCGGGGTCGACGGCGGAGCCTCCTTGGCTTCGTCTCCGTCCCAGTCGCGCATCCCGCGCACACGGCCGAAAAGCGAGCCGCGCACGCCAAGATAATCGCCGACGCGAAGCGTGCCGGTCTGCACGAGCACGGTCGCGACCGGACCTTCGCCCGGATCCACGTGCGATTCGATCACGGTGCCGATCGCCGGGCGCGTCGGATTCGCGCGGATCGCGTCCTTGTTGATGTCCGCGGTCAGGATGAGCATGTCGAGAAGGGTGTCGATCCCGGTCCCGGTTTTCGCGGACACCGGCACGATGACGGTCTTTCCGCCCCAGTCCTCCGGAATGAGTCCGAGCTCGGAGAGCTGGCTCTTCACGCGTTCGATGTTCGCGTCGGCCTTGTCTACTTTGTTGAGCGCGACGACGAACGGCAGGTGGCTCGATTGAATGATGTTGACCGCCTCCTTGGTCTGCGGCTGCACCCCGTCGTCCGCGGCGACCACAAGAATCGCGATGTCCGCGACCTTCGCGCCGCGCGAACGCATAACCGTGAACGCTTCGTGTCCCGGCGTGTCGATAAAGGTGAGATGGCGGCCCTTGCGCTCCACCTGATAGGCGCCGATGTGCTGGGTGATCCCGCCGGCTTCGCCTTCCATGACGTGGGTCGTGCGAATGGCGTCGAGCAGTTTGGTTTTTCCGTGGTCCACGTGTCCCATGACGACCGTGACCGGCGCGCGTGAAACGAGCGCGTCCGGGTTCTCGCTCTGCATCACGTCCGCGATGCGCGAGAGGTCCTGTTGCTGGTCCGCTTCCGGTTTCTCGGTTTCGCGCTCGGCCTTGAATCCGAGGTCTTCGGCCACGATGGAGGCGGTATCAAAATCAATGCGGTCGTTGATCGACGCAAAAATTCCGTTGCGCATCAGCTCCTGCATGAGCTTGGCAACCGGCAGCTGGATCGCCGTGGCGAATTCACGCACCGTGACTACGTTCGGCAGTTGGACCGATTTGGTGGGGACGTTTTCGTCGCGATGCAACCGGCGTTCCGCCTGCGCCTTCTGCTCTTCCATCTTGTGTTGCAGACGCTCGCGGCGACGGAGTTCCGCCCAAGCCTCCATGATCTGACGCGCCACGCGGTCATCCACCTTGATGGCGCGTTTGCCGATGCTAAACCCGAGCCCCGGGAGTTTTTCCCGCAACTCATCAGGGTTTGTATTCAGCCGGCGTGCCAACTCGGTAATGTTCATGGACGGATTTTAGTCGAAATAGTGTTCGAAGTGTACAACGCGAGGGCCTATCCGTCAACCAAAAGAGGGCCATTTTGAGGCCCTCTTGTTCGTTTCGTTAACGTTTGACCTCGATCGAGGCGGCCAGTTCCGGATCGCAGGAGCCGACCACGACGCGGCCGCTCGTCGTGATGTTGATGTAGTAGTCGGTTTTCTCTTGCGTCCCCGTATCCGGATCCATCGGAATTTC
>CAZOPY010000103.1:0-3783 GCA_964581945.1 uncultured Gammaproteobacteria bacterium
AAGGAGGCGGACACCATTTGCGGTACGGACACCGCGCGGCCTCGGACAGGGTCGAGGTGTCCACGCCGTCGACGATGACCGTGCCGCTCGTCGGACGATCGAGCGTGCCGATCATGTACATGGACGTGCTTTTTCCGGAGCCGGACGAACCGATGAGCGCGTTGAACGTGCCGCGCTCGATCGTGAGCGAAAGCCCTTGAAGCACGTCGACCTTGACCTTACCCAGATCAAAGGAGCGCCGGACGTCACGCAGTTCGACGATCGGCGCGCCAGCCATATTAGTTTTTCTCGGAAACGATCACCGTCTCCCCTTCCGACAAACCTGAAAGAATTTCGATCGCGTTGGCGCCGTGCAATCCAATCTGCACCGTGCGCTCGGAGACGACGTTATTTGCGATCACGCGTACGACGTTCTGGCCGCCGGAGCGGAACACGGCGCGCGTCGGGACGGTCAGCACACCCGTGTGGATTTCGGTCGTCAGCGTCACGTCCACGCTCATCCCGGAACGCAGGCCGGTCAGCGGCTCGTCCATGTCGATGATCACGCGGTAAAACACGTCCCCGTCGACGATTTTTTCGGTCGGATCGACGCGGCGAACCGTGCCGGCGACATGCACCGACCCGAGCGCTTCGACGGTGAGATCCGCTTTGTCGCCTGCGGTCACATGCGCGATGTCGAGCTCGGACACGTTCGCTTCGACGTCGTAGGCCGCATCCGCGACCAGCGTGATCGCTTGCGTGGACACCCCGGCGATTTCGCCGACGTCGATCGCCACGTCCGAAATCACGCCCGCAACCGGCGCGGTCAGCACCGTTTTTCCGATTTCGATGTTCAACTGGTCCACCTGCGCCTGCGCCTGTCGCACCTCGGCCGCGAGCGCGGACGCGTCCACGGATCGCGGACCGGCTTGGACCTTCGCCAGCTCGTCTTTGGCGGCCTGAAGCTCGCCCGCCGCGACGTTCACGGCGCTTTCGGCCGCGTTCACGTCCGCGGTTTCTCCGGTTTGCGTCGCCGCGAGGTCCTGCTCGGCGGTCGCGAGCGCGTTCTCTGCATTGTCGATCGAGGTCTGGTTGGTCACGAGCGTGGAAGCGAGCGTTTGCGACGCCGCGCTCACAGAGGTGTTGTCCGCCGCGAGTTTCGCCCGATCCGTGTTCGTCAAGGTGAGTTTTGTATTGATCTCCTCCTGACTGATGTTCGCGGTCGCGACCGTCGCGTTCAGAACGTCCGTGAGGTCGTCGAGCACGAGGACGGCGTCATCGATCGCGGTCATGGTTTCGGCGAGCGCGGCGGTCATCGCCGCGTCGTCCAGCGCCAGCGCGAGCGCGCTCTGGGCGGACGCGAGCGCGTCCTTGGCCGTTGCGTAGTGATTCTGCGCGTCCAGAAGCGCGCCCGAATTCATGATGGCGAGATCCTGTTCGTACGCGTCGTTAGCCGGTTCATTGTCGATGCCGAGCGTCAGATCCGCGTTGTCGAGCGCCACGGATACGTCGGTGAGCGCCTCCTCGCCTGCGCCGTTCGCGCTCGCCATCGCGCTTGCGAGCGCGCTCGCCGCGCTCTGTTGCGCGTTCGTGAGGGCGGACTGGGCGCTCGTCAGCGCGATCTGTTTCAACAAATCGGTCGCGCCGGAGGACGCGCGCACGTCGATCAGATTCTGATTGGCCTTGTCGAGCGCGATCTGCGCGTTCACGACCGCCGTCTGAGCGATCGCGATGTCCTGCGATGTCGAACCGGCGTACAGCTGCGCGAGTTTTCCCTGCGCCGCGTCGCGCGTGGCTTCCGCCGCGTGCAACTGGGCCACAAGCGTCTCATCCGACAGCGTCATGAGCTCCTGCCCCGCCTCGACATGGTCGCCGATCTGGACGGAGACGGTTTTGACCGTCCCGGTCTGTTCAAAAAAAAGATCGCGTTCGTCTACCGTCACCGTGCCGCTTTCACTGACGACCTCTTGCACGTCGCCGCGCGTCACGACCGCCGTCACGTATTGCGTCGTGGGTTTGTTCGCGACCGACGCATACCAAATCCCGCCGCCCGCGACGAGCGCGGCGGCGAACAAAACAAGCGTCAGAGTCCTTCGCCTCATAACGCTTGTAGTTTACCTCACTTTTTGGTCGAGAGCTAGAGCGAATAGGCCCACGGCGTCGCGATCGCGTACATCATGAGCACGGCCCCGAGCAAACCCATGTTCTTCCAGAAATTCACCTCGTCGGACATGCGTCCCATCGCATCGGTTTCGCGCCAATAGGCGTGCATCGTGAATGAAACCGGGAGCAAGAACAGCACAAGACAGGCGAGCGCGTATTGAACGTAGACCCCCAGAAGCACGCCGAGCCCCCCGGCAAGAAGCAGAAGTCCTGAACCGATCACCGCAAATCGAGGCGACGCAACCCCTTTCGATTTTGCGTAGCCGGCGAGCGCGGCCGTGTTGCCGAGATGGTTATACGCATTCTTCAGGACAAATCCCGCAAACAGGACGCGACCGAGCAAAAAGATGAGAGCCATACGAAAAATTACGAACGCGTTGAGTGAACAAGCTGTTCTTTCTCGGCTTTGGTCAGCCGCTTGATCCGCGCTTCGCGTTTTTTCGCCGCCCCTTCCGTCGCGGCGCGCGCGGTCCAGGCCAGCGTGACCGGTGTGTGCGAACGCGTATACTTCGCGCCCCGGCCGGCGTTGTGCGCCGTGAGTCGTGCCTGCAGGTCGGTGGTGATCCCCGTGTACAGACTTCCGTCCGCGCAGCGCAGCATGTACACGTGCCAGGCCATACTACCGGATCCCGCTGTCGACGCTCAGTTCAAGTTGGGTGAATGCGCCCGCGACCACCGTGAATTCCTGCGACGCCATTGACGGCATGACGGACCCGGCGGAAAGGTTGACCTCGTACGTGCCGGGCGAGAGCGAAACCGAGAACGACCCGTCCGCGGCGCTCGAGAACGTGGTGACCGTGGTGCCGCTCTTCGTCTTGATCGTAAAACTCCCCGCGTACGGTTTGTCGGCGCACGCCGGGTCCGGCGGCATCCGTTCGACCGGACAGGTCGGCCCGATCGTCGCCGTGCCGCGCACGCCCGAATCCGTCACCGTTGTCCCGCCGCCCGAGGTATTCGAAACATTCGCCGCCGGGAGACACCCCGCGCCCATGAGCGCAAGAAGACACACGGCCAGCGCCAGCTGTTTGTTCATAGAGACTACATCTTTTCCTGGTCCGGAAGTTTGCGTTCGGCCTCTTTGGTGCTCACCGGTCGGCTCATGACGATCGCTTTGACGATCAGCCAGCCGAACAGGGCGTACACGATGATCGCAAACAGCGTCGACCACTCGAACACGCTGCGTCCGGTCACGTCGGTTTGCTGAAAGACGAGGAAAAACGGCCCGGCGAACACCCAGGTGATCCCATAAATAAATCGGGTGAACCCTGCCTCCGGATTGGCCGCAAACAGCTTCATGAACAAGCGCAGGAGCAAAAACACGTCCACCAAGCCGACGATGTACCAGATGATCTGCGTCGATCGGTACAGCGGACGGATGCGGTTTGTTTTCAGCTCTTCTTCCTTCAGCGTTCCCTCGACAACCGGCATCGGCGGCTTTTCTCCATTTGGCATAGAGGTATGAGGCTAAGATGAAATTTCCTTCATCATATCACAGGTAGACCCGGCGTTCACTTCTTCTTGAAATCCAGCGACGCCGAGTTGATGCAGAACCGTTCGCCGGTCGGGCCCGGGCCGTCCGGAAACACATGGCCCAGGTGGGAGCCGCACGCTTTGCATTTGACCTCGGTGCGATGCATGCCG
>CAZOPY010000104.1:0-3684 GCA_964581945.1 uncultured Gammaproteobacteria bacterium
TGGCCAGGATCTCATTCAATCGATCCTTGATCTTCAAGATGCGTTCCGCGTGAATCTTGATGTCCGTCGCCTGTCCCTGGAACCCACCGAGCACCTGGTGAATCATGATCTCGGAGTTCGGGAGCGCGAACCGCTTCCCTGCCGCGCCGGCGGTGAGCAGGACCGCTCCCATCGAGGCGGCCATGCCGATGCAGATCGTCGACACGTCCGGCTTCACGTACTGCATCGCGTCGTAGATCGCGAGACCGGCCGTGACCGACCCGCCCGGCGAGTTGATGTACAATTTGATGTCCTTGGTCTTGTCCTGGCTTTCGAGAAACAGGAGCTGGGCAATCACCGTGTTCGCCATGCCGTCATCGATCTCAGTACCAAGAAAGATGATGCGGTCTTTGAGCAGGCGCGAATAGATATCGTACGCCCGCTCACCGTAACTCGTCTTTTCGATCACTGTCGGGATGAGAAATTGAGATTTCATGGGAGTCATACGTTCACAGGTTAGCATGATTAGACCGTCTCGGCCACCTTCCAGCAGCCGTCTTTTCCGCACACGAGGTGCGCGTTCGGAACCGTGAATCCGGCCGCTTTGACATGACCCCCTCCGCCGAACGCCTTGGCGACCGCCGCCACGTTTTGCGTCGAGGTGCGCATGGACACCTTCACGTCACCGGTCTTCGTTTCACGCAGAACGAACATGGTATCCGCATTCACCACGACGTTCAAAAAATCGGAAAGCCCGTCCACCTCTTCGTCGGTCACGCCGGCCTCTTCCAGATCCTTGCGGGTGAGACAGGTAGAGATCGAGCCGAGCTCCTCGTGCTCGCGCAGCCGTTCGAGCGCGGTCCCCCAGATGCGCAGCGCCGCGACCGAGCGGTTGCGAAACATCATCCGGATCACGTCCTGCGCCCGCGCGCCGTGCAAGAGCAGATCGGAGGCCGCATCAAGCGCGCGCGAGTTCGTCCCTTCATTAAAGAAGATGGTCGTGTCGAAGGCGATTCCGCAGAGTAGATTCGTCGCCGCTTCCTTGCTTGGAATGATTCCGTTTGCAACGTAGAACTGATGCACGACCTCGCAGGTCGCCGGCGCATGGACGTCCACCATATTGATATCGCCATATAACGGATTGGTTGCATGGTGGTCGACGTTGATCACCGTCGGACGTTTCGGCATCCGCTCGACCAGGCCGCGAACGTACTTTCCATCCGAGCAGTCGAACGAGACGACGAGATCGATATCCGGATGCGAGAGAACCGAAAGGTCGGCGGTACAAAGTTCGATGTGAGGCAGAAACCGATACTTCTCGGGAACCTCGGACGAGACAATCACGACGACCGGCTTCCCGAGACGCTTCAGATAATCCGCAATCGCGAGCGACGCTCCGAGGGAGTCCCCATCGATCCGCTCGTCCGCAATCAAAACCGGCCGCCGGGTAGCCAGGAGGTGATCGTGAATCAATTTGTGGGTGTAGGCAGCCATATTGGAGATAACGGAGCTTATCGCGTCAGAAGACGGCGGTCAAGGGGAACATAAAAGGCTCCCGAATAGATTTCTCTATCCGAGAGCCGGAGCTCACAGCGGTTCCACCCCCAGAACGAACGCGCCGAGATCGTCGCTCAAGCCGCCAACGACGTGCCAGTTGATGCAGTCCAGAGAGCCGTCGTCGCTCCAGTACACATACAGACGAAGGCCGTCCGCGTGGCAGGTGTCGGTTCGGACCCAGTAGCCGTCAAGCGGGACGCGCTCACCAGTGGCCTTGAAGTGGGCCAGGATGAGGCCCGCGACGAGGGCGACGTTGCCGAAGCCGGCGAGGTGATGAGCGGGCAGCTCGAGCTTGCCGCGGAGGGCGGCAAGGAACTGGATCTGCTGATCCTTCGTCTTCGAGGTGCTGCCCTCGAGGACGCGCGGGACCCAGAACACGATCGCATCGACGGTCGGCTCGTCCGGGAAGTTCCAGACCTGGAGGTGGTTGAACCCGTCGTTGCACGGGCCCGCCTTCGCAGCGTGGGACTTCAGAGTGAACCCGGCCTTCACGCGGTAGCAGACCGCGGTGGTCTCGGGGACGCCGTGTTCGGACGCGAGCTGGCGGTACTTCGCGAGCGTGGCCGCGTGCTTCTTGGGCACGTCGGCGGCCGCGAGCGGAAGGAAATACTTGGTCGGGTGAGTCATGCTGCACCCAGCGGGTTCCCGATGGATTTCGGAAAGGCGTAATTATTGATGGTCCGAAGACCTACGCACCGCAGGACGGAAACGAACGGATCGATTCCGAGAGAAACGCGCGAAATACTCATGCGCTTGCCTCGAAAACGAGTGATGAATATAACCCAGAAGGACCACTTTGTCAATGCAAAGCCGAAACCAAACCCCGCCTCTCGCGAGAGGCGGGGTGGCTGGTCCAGGCCTTATGGACCTGACGGGACTCGAACCCGTATCTTCCAGGTGATAATCCGGCTAGGTTACCTTTACCCCACAGGCCCGTGGTCCGGCCTGGTCAAAAACAAAAACTCCCTAAAGCTTTTAGACTTTGGGGAGTCTCTGCTATCACCTGGAATGGAGTTCGCCGTGGACACGGCAACCTTTCCGGATGTCTATATTCAATCATGTTCTGGTAATTTTGTCAACCGACTTTCTGTGGATATCAACGCCGAATTCTTGTCTTGTTTCTGAGGTTTCATGATATCATCTTCCTGTTATGTTTCTCTCGAAACTCGAAGCTCAGGGGTTCAAGACCTTTGCCCAAAAAACCACCCTCGTCTTTCAAGGACCGAAGGGCGATACGAATGCCCTGACCTGCATTGTCGGGCCGAACGGCTCGGGAAAATCCAATGCAGCGGATGCGATTCGGTGGGTGCTCGGCGAGCAATCGCTCAAGCTTTTGCGTGGGAAAAAATCTGAGGACGTGATTTTCTCCGGCTCCGAGGGACGTGCCCGCTCGGGGTTTGCGGAGGTTTCGGTGACCTTCAACAACGAGGACCACGCCATGCCGGTCGAGTTTACCGAGGTCGTCGTGACCCGTCGGCTGTTTCGCGACGGCGAGTCCGAGTACCTCATGAACGGCGCGGCCGCCCGGCTCGCGGACATTCGCCTCTTGCTTGCACAGGCGAACGTCGGCCAGCAATCGTACTCGGTTATCGGACAGGGGATGGTGGATCACATCCTTGTCTCGAGTCCCGAGGAGCGCAAAGCCTTCTTCGACGACGCGACCGGGGTGAAGCCGCTCCAACTCAAACGCCACGAGTCGATGTTGAAGCTGCGCCGCACGTACGAGAATCTTTCCGAGGTCGAAATGCTGCTGCGCGAAATCGAACCGCGACTTCGCTCGCTCAAGCGCCAGGTTTCGCGCCTCGAAAAGCGCGGCGAGATCGAGCGCGAACTCCACGAGATTCAATCGCGGTATTACGGCACGCTCTGGTTCACCCTCCAGGATCAACTGACGGGCGTGCGCGGACAGTATGCGGCGATCGACGTCCAGGTGAAGGAAGCATCGAGCGGAATGCAGGCGATGGAGGCCAAGGTTGCCGGGATCGAAAAGGAAGAAGCGACCAAGGCTGGCGCGGATGCCGGATTGCTTGCGCTTCAAAAACAATATCAGGAAGCGCAGCGCCGCAAGACGAAACTCCGCGACGAGGAGTTCGACATTCAGCGTCAGATCGAACTCGGCAAGGTCCGTTCGCAATCGAACTGGGCTCC
>CAZOPY010000105.1:0-3681 GCA_964581945.1 uncultured Gammaproteobacteria bacterium
TCCCCGTGGCGTCATGCGTGTGCAGCGGATGCATACAGCCGTTGGTGATCCCGACGTTCGCCGGAATGATCTCTTCCACCCCGTTGATCTTGATCGTGAGGTTCGGGTGGATGTGGAAGGTGGTGTACATGTCGAGCGTGCAGGACATCGCAACGTCGCGCGTCGAACGCGCGGATTCACTTGGGGTAGACGGAGCCTGGCTCGCGACAACGGCCGCCCAAATGACGCCGGCAACGAGCAAGATCGGGAGACCGTACACAATGACGGTCATGACAGAAGGTTTTTTCATATTATTTGCGCAGGCGAAGCGAGTTAAGGACGACCGAGACGGACGAAAGCGCCATCGCGCCGGAGGCGATAACCGGGTTCAGAAGCCCGAGCGCCGCGAGCGGGATGCCGATGATGTTATAGATGAAGGCCCAGAACAGATTTTGCCAGATGATCTGATACGTTCGTTTCGCGAGGTCGATCGCTTCGACCACCTTTTCCGGCCCGCCGCCGACCAAGACGATCTGTCCGGCCTCGATCGCGATGTCCGTGCCGGTCCCGACCGCGATCCCGAGGTCCGCTTGGGTCAGCGCCGGCGCGTCGTTGATCCCGTCGCCCACGTACGCGACCTGCTTCGTGGCTCCGGTCCCGACCTCGCTTGCCTTCCGTTCGGCTTGGATGCGTTTCACGACCTCCAGTTTCTGCCCGGGCTGCACCTCCGCCTCCACGCGATCGATCCCGATTTCGCGCGCGATCGCCTCGGCCGTGGCGCGATGGTCGCCCGTGACCATGATCACGTCGAGCCCGCGCTTTTTGAGTGTGGCGATCGCCTGACGCGCGGTCGGCTTCACCGTGTCCGCGACCCCGATCACTGCCGCGGCTGTCCCGTCGATCGTGAGTAGCACTGCCGTTCGCCCTTTTGCCTGGAGGTCCATGATCGCCGGTCCTCGGGAGGCAAGATCCGCTCCGCTATCGGCAATAAATTTGGCACTTCCGATAACTACCTCGTGTCCGGCGATCACCCCTTTGATCCCGCCGCCCGTGATCGACGCAAAGGAACTAGCCTGCTGGCGCGCGATCCCCTTCTGCGTGGCGTACCCAACGATCGCGTGCGCGATCGGATGCTCCGACAGCGCCTCGAGCGACGCGGCGAGCATCAACACCTCGGATTCCGGAGCCGAGCCGAGCAGAATGACGTCCGTCACGGACGGCTTCCCTTGGGTGAGCGTCCCGGTTTTGTCGAACAGAATTGCGTTCAGGTTGCGCCCGCGTTCGAGCGCTTCGCCGGATTTGATGAGGATCCCCTGCTTGGCCCCCCGTCCGGTGCCGACGAGGATCGCCGTCGGAGTCGCAAGCCCGAGCGCGCACGGGCACGCGATCACGAGGACCGCGACCGCCGGCACGAGCGACACGCTCACGTTCCCGGTCTGGATGAGCCACACGACGAAGGTCAAAAACGAAAGCACGATCACGATCGGTACGAACACACCGGAAATCGCATCGGCGAGTTTTTGCACGGGCGCCTTTTTCGTCTGCGCGTCCGTGACCAGGCGGACAATTTGCGCCAGCACGGTGTCATTGGCCGCTTTGACGATCTTCACCATGAGCGCCCCTTGCTGGTTGACCGTCGCGCCGTAGACCAGATCGCCCTCTTGCTTGAAAATCGGCAGACTCTCCCCGGTCAGCATGGATTCGTCCACGCTCGAAGCGCCGGACAGGATCACCCCGTCGAGCGGGATTTTCTCGCCCGGTTTTACAAGCACCTTGTCCCCGACGCGCAGAGCGTCGAGCGCGAGCTCTTCGGTTTCTCCATCATCCTTGATGCGATGCGCGGTTTTCGCGCCGAGCTCTAGGAGTTTTTTGATCGCCTCGCTCGCCTTCCCCTTCGAGCGCGCTTCGAGATAGCGCCCGAGCAGAATAAAGGCCGTGATGAGCGCGGCGGACTCGAAGTAGACATCTCCGCCCACCGCCATCTGCCACAGACTGAAGACCAGGGCCACGAGCGTTCCCATGGAGATGAGCGTGTCCATGTTTGCCCGCCCGCGCATCGCGATTTTGAAGGTGACGCGGTGAAACTCCATCCCGGGCCAGAGCACGCAGACCGTTGCGAGGATCGCTTGGATCGGACGCGTCGACGCATCGCCGACCATGGCGAGCAGAAGGACGGGGAGCGCGAACGCAAACGCGATCAGCGCGCGCCTTCCCGCGGATTTCGCCTCGCCGTGCATCATGTGGTCCTCGTGCTCCGGGTGCTCGCCGGCATGATCCATCTTCACGTTGTATCCTTCCTTTTGAACCGCTTGATGCAACGCGTGCATGTCGGTGCGCGCTTCGTCGTACTCGACTGAGGCGCGGTTGAGCGCGTAGTTCACGTTCGCGTGCGACACGCCCGGTGTTTTCGCCAAAGATTTTTCGATCGTGAGCGCGCAAGACGCGCAATGC
The DNA here is from genome assembly GCA_964581945.1 of uncultured Gammaproteobacteria bacterium. Lineage (GTDB taxonomy): Bacteria > Patescibacteriota > Patescibacteriia > UBA9934 > GWF2-40-263 > CAZOPY01. The sequence goes on from CAZOPY010000105.1 coordinate 2,431, forward strand.
ATCCCTTCGATGTCGAATGCCGCTTTTGCCATATCAGGATGCGTCTTTTACGACCATGGTCCCGCGCACCATCCCCATTGAGCAGCTGAAGGTGTAGGTTCCGGGTTCCGTTGGCGTGAATTCAACGTCATTGTTTCCGGGGACAAGGCTCTGGCGCACGCCGAACGCGTTCAACACGAGCACGCTCGTGCACCCCATGTTGTCCGCGCCCCACACCTGCCAGTCGACCGGAATCCCGGCCGCGACCGTGATGACATCAGGCGAGTACGTGTCTTCCGGCGTGATTTCCATTTGGACGAGCTGTTTGCCGTCGATCACCTCCGGAAGATCCGACGACGCGACCACGCGCGCCGACGCGGGTGCACTCCAGCCGAACAGCGCGATGCTGTTCTGGACGTTGCTCACCCCGAGCACGATCACGAGCGCGCCGGCGGCCTGGGTCATCAGCTTCAACGATTTCCCTCGCATCGCCGCAGACACGACCCCGATCCCGAGCAGCGCAGGCAGAGTCCCGAGCGCGAACACGAACATCGTGAGCGACGCGGCGCTCGGCGACCCGAGCGAGATGGCGTACAGCTGCATGGACTGCGTGAATCCGCACGGCAGAAAGAAGGTCAGCGCCCCGAGAGCGAACGGAACGAATGGGTTCGGCGAATCCGCGAGCGCGTAAATGCGACGCGACAGCCACATCGGCGGGCGGAAAAAGTCGAGATGCGCCGGAACGATGTCGAGCAGATTCACGCCAAGCAGGATCATGAGGATCGCGATCGCGAAGATGAGCACGGCGTTGACCGAGGTCGAAATGTTCACCGCCTGGCCAAGGAGGCCGATTAAGGCACCGAATCCGGCGAACCCGATCAAACGGCCGGCGTTGAACAGGAGCTGCGGCCGAATTTTTTGCGCGACGGACAGATGCGCGCCGCGCTTGGCCGCCGAAGCGGACACCGCGACCACGAGCCCGCCAACCACGGCCGTGCACGACGAGAACGCCGCCACCAGCCCGACGATAAACACGGCGCCAAGCGAACTCGGCCCGCCAACGGACGGCGAGAACCGCAACAGGCCAAGCGTTTGCATGAGTACGTACAGCCCAAAGACAAGGACGATCGCGCCCCCGAGGCGCTTCAGATTCCATTTGGTTGCGGGACGGATTTCACAGACAGGTTCAGACATAGGATCAAAGATAAAACACGAAGACGTCGACCGCGGACGGTCCCGTTCCTCGTGTTCTACTCGCGTTTGATGATGGTG
>CAZOPY010000106.1:0-3666 GCA_964581945.1 uncultured Gammaproteobacteria bacterium
CGTTCTGTCGAGCCATCCACCTGTATGCCCTTTTGATGCTCTACAACCACTATAAGAATAGATCCTACAGTGGTACTGATTGGTTCTCTTAGACCTCTTGTATTCAATTGTGAAGGGACTCACTGGCCCTTCGAGCCAGGGATGAATCTCGCCGTCGGCGGGACTCGTCTCTGCGTCGAAGGTTTAAAAAACCGCGCTTGCCGCGCGGGTACCTGAATCTGAAGAGGTCTACCCACGAGGCGAATGAAGATTCTTGAGTTCCTGTGTCATAGGTTGGCTCCCGATCTTCACTGCCTTCCCTCCATCCCTGCCAGATCAACCGAAGTGCTGGGGACAAAGAAGGTAGTGACTTATGAATTCTTGCGTCGCAATCTTAACGCAGGGCTGAAAAGCTGTCAAGGGATGTCAGGAAGAGCTATCCCGAGGTCATCCACAGGGCAAAAATTTGGCTAAGAAAAGATAAAACCCTGCTTGTGGCAGGGGGAGGCTTGGCCGGTCACTGGATCACGACCGGAGAAATGCCGGGCTTCTTGCGCGACTTCGCCTCGTAGAGGTTGGCCTCGGCCTTGGCGCGGAGCCCTTCGACCTTCGCGGTCTGGCCGTTGACGCTGGCCGCGCCGATCGAGACCTGGACCCGTCGCTGGCGGCCGTTGGCCGGGATTGGACTCAGCTTCAGCTTCGAGAGGATGCGCACCGCGACGATCCCGGCGCCTCCGAGGTTGGCGGCGTGCAGGATGACCGCGAACTCGTCGCCGCCGGTCCGGCAGACCGTGTCCACCTCGCGCGTGCTGGCGCGCAGGGCGTCCGCGACGGTCGTGAGCGCGAGATCGCCGACGACGTGATCGCGGTCCAGATCGTTCCAGACCTTCAGATCGTTCACGTCGACCAGCAGAAGCACGACCGGCTGGCCGTCGCGCTTGGTGCGGGCCAGTTCGCGGGCCAGCTCTTCGTCGAACGCCCGTCGGTTCTTGAGTCCGGTCAGGGCATCGACGTAGACGAGTGCTTCGAGCTCGATGACGCGGGCGCGCAGGGCGACCACTTCCTCTTCAAGTTCATTGCTCAAAGGACAACCTCCAAGTCCGCAAGGCTACTCCGTTTTGGCCGGTTTGTCAAGGCTTCCCCGCTCGCGTACGCTGAAGGAGCTATGTATCGCCTGACCCTCATCGCCGAGTCAAAACTCAAGCGCGGTCCGCACAAAGAACTGGTGGATCAATATCTCCAATGGATGAAGCCGAATGCGAAATGGGAGGTGCGGGAGGTCGAGAAAATCAACGAGCTCCCGGACGACGGTTCGCTCGTCGTCCTGCTCGACGAGGGAGGTAAAACATTCGATTCAAAGACGTTCGCTGCTCAACTCGAAAAATGGAGCGAGTCCGGTGCCCGACCGATCACCTTCGTCCTCGGGGGCGCCTTCGGATTCACAGACGAAATGAAAAAAGCCGCCGACGTCCGTCTCTCGCTCTCCCCGATGACCATGCCGCACGACCTCGCACGCGTTGTGCTCCTCGAGCAGTTATATCGAGCGATGACGATTCTCGCCGGAAAGACGTATCACTATTAAAAAATCCGCCGGTAATCGGTGGACTTTTTTTATCTCCCAATCTCCTCCAAAAATATCTCGGCGAACTCCACCAGCTTCTGCGCACCCACTCCGCTGATCTGCGCGAACTCGTCTCTCGTGCGCGGGCGGTCGCTGGCCATTTGGAGCAGGCTTTTGTCTCCGAAGATGACGTAAGCTGGGACGTTGCGTTTGTCGGCGAGCGTGCGTCGCAAGGCTCGGAGACGCTCGAACAGTTCTCGGTCCTCGTCGTTCGAGAGAAGGGTGTCGACCGTTTTCTTTTTCGCCGCAGAGGCGATTTCGGATTTGGCGGCACCTTGAACCTTCCAGCCGAGGCACGTATCACAGTTGCCGCAGCTTTGTCCTGACTCCGGCTGACCAAAGTATTTGAGAAGGTATGCGCGCCGGCAGCCCGAGCTCTCGCCGTAGTTGATCATCGCTCGGAGCTTCTGCTCGCCGAGTGCTCGCTCTTTCGGTGCGGCTTGGGCGAGGAAATACTGGTGCGTGCGGACGTCACCGTACGAATAGAGAAGAAAGCACTCGCTCGGCAGGCCGTCGCGCCCGGCGCGGCCGGTTTCCTGATAATAGCCCTCGACGGATTTCGGGAGGTCGTAGTGGACGACGAGGCGAACATCTGGTTTATCGATACCCATGCCGAACGCAACCGTTGCGACGACAACCTGGATCCCATCTTTAATGAAACGATCCTGAACCGAGCTTCGAACTTTCTGATCGAGCCCGGCATGATACGCCTCAGCCGAGATTCCGAGCTCCTTGAGTTTTCCTGCCACCTCCTCGGTCCTCTTCCTCGAAAGGCAGTACACGATCGTACTCGCCCCCGCGTGACGCGCGACAAGTTTCACGAGCGATTCGAAGGCGCCTTTTTTCGGCATCACGATGTAGCGGAGGTTCGGGCGATCGAAACCCGAGACGAACAAACCGCGACGGTCGATTTTGAGTTGCTTCAAGATGTCCTGTTGCACCGCCTCCGTCGCCGTCGCCGTGAGAGCGATGAACGGGGCGATCGGACAGAGGGTCCGGAGCTCCGCGAGCTTGCGGTACTCGGGACGGAAATCGTGTCCCCATTCGGAAATACAATGCGCCTCGTCGATCGCGACGAGCGAGACGGTAAACTCCTCGAGCATCGCTCGAAAACCAGGATTCGCGACCCGCTCCGGAGCGACGTAGAGCAGCTTCAGTCGACCAGTGCGCGCGAGCTGGCGAATCGACGCCGCCTCGTCCATAGAATTCGACGAGTTCAGCGACGCAACCGCGATCCCGTGCTCTCGGAGCGCATCCACCTGATCCTTCATGAGCGAAATCAGCGGCGAAACCACGAGCGCTGTGCCTCCTCGAAGCAACGCTGGCAGCTGGTAGCAGAGCGACTTCCCGCCCCCAGTCGGCATCACGACAAGCGCATCCTTGCCGTCGACGAGGCGAGTGATGATCTGCTCCTGCGGCGGGCGGAATGAATCGTAGCCGAAGTATTTCTTGAGGAGGTCGAGCATAGCCGGACGAGATCAGGTCGTCCGGGATTCTACCACGGAAACCAAATATCGTTACCAGGTAACGATATCCTTAATGATATGTGATCACCTCTATTCCACCTTCATCAGTCCTTTCTCCGGAGTCCATGTGTAAGAAGGAGTTTCCGGAGCTGGCTCTGCCTGCACTTTGAACGGCCGTACACTCAGCGTGTCATCATACTCCCACTCAACGCCGCTCAAAGTGTGAATATTGATCTCATCGACCGAAAGGAGAGTCTTGTCCGGCGGCATCGTGAGCAGGAGCCAATCCTCCCCAGTACTGACGTCAAGCATCCTTAGACTTTCCGGTTGCTGTCCCGCATCGCCCGTTTCGTAGGCAATCCAACTGCCATCTGGCGAGACAAAGGTCGTAAAAACTCCAGTGTATGTTCCGAAATTGTCTGAATCGAAACTCCATGACATCTCGTGGGGACTCGATGTTCTCAACCGGAAGAGCGGCACATAGCACTGCGCCGCTGTTTTTATCCGCACGTTTTGTGCGTGTTTGCGATTGCAAAATGATATACTAACTACTATGGCAATCTCCGCTCGTCCAACCCAAGACTTCGTACCGATCAAGGA
>CAZOPY010000107.1:0-3666 GCA_964581945.1 uncultured Gammaproteobacteria bacterium
AGATAGCGTTTCGGCACTAGCCGAAACGACTATCGGTACCCCAGAGCCAGCCCCGACCTCCCGCGCGAGTGCGCTCGCCGCGCTTCTGCGAACAAAAAACGACGAGGGCTTCGCCCCGTCGTTTTTTCGTGTGGATTTAGGTGATGCGGCGGGCGGTTCCGTTGCGGGCCGCGATGATCGTTTCGGCCACGTTCTTCGGGACCTCTTCGTAGTGGTCGAATTCCATGGTGTAGGCGGCGCGGCCTTGCGTGTTGGAACGCAGGGTCGTCGCGTAGCCGAACATTTCGGCGAGCGGGACCATGGCCTTGATGACCTTGGCACCCGAACGGTCGGTCATTTCCTGGATCTGGCCGCGCTTCGCGTTCAGATCGCCGACGACCGAGCCCATGAAGTCTTCCGGGGTCACGACCTCGACCTTCATGATCGGTTCGAGCAGGACGAGGCCCGCGCGGCGGCAGGCTTCCTGGAACGCCATGGAGCCGGCGATCTTGAAGGCCGCTTCGTTCGAGTCGACGTCGTGGTAGGAACCGTCGTACACCGTCGCTTTGATGTCGATCATCGGGAAGCCGGCGAGCACGCCGCGGTCGGACGCTTCCTGCGCGCCCTTGCCGATCGGGGCAACGAACTCGCGCGGGATGGCGCCTCCCTTGATTTCTTCTTCGAAGGTGAACCCTTTGCCTGGTTCGCCTTTTTCGACACGGAGGTAACAGTGACCGTACTGACCGCGGCCACCGGATTGCTTGATGTATTTTCCTTCGGCTTCGGCCGTGCCGCGGATCGTTTCTTTGAACGCCACCTGCGGAGCGCCGACGGTCGCCTCCACTTTGTATTCGCGCTTCATGCGATCGACGATGATGTCGAGGTGAAGTTCGCCCATGCCGGAGATGATCGTCTGGAGCGTTTCCTCATCCGTGCGGACGCGGAAGGTCGGATCTTCTTCGGCGAGTTTCTGGAGAGCCACGCCCATCTTTTCCTGGTCGGCTTTGGTCTTCGGTTCGATGGCGACCGAGATGACCGGTTCCGGGAACACGATGGATTCGAGAACGATCGGCTTGTCCTCGGCGCAGATCGTGTGCCCCGTGAACGTCCCCTTCAGCCCCACGGCCGCGGCGATTTCTCCGGAGAACACCTCTTCCACGTCCTCACGCGAGTTCGCGTGCAAGCGCACGATGCGCCCGATGCGTTCGCGTTCGCCCGTGGTCGAGTTCAGGACGTACGAGCCGGCTTTGAGCTGGCCCGAGTACACGCGGAAGAACACGAGTTTACCGACGAACGGGTCCGCGGCGATCTTGAAGGCGAGCGCGGCGAACGGACCGTTGTCATCCGGCGGACGGGTCATCAGATCCTCGTCGTTGCCGACGGCGTGGCCTTTGACGGCCGGAATTTCAAGCGGGTTCGGGAGATAATCAACGACCGCGTCAAGCATGAACTGCACCCCTTTGTTCTTGAGGGCCGAGCCGCACAAGACCGGGATCACTTCCACCTTGATGCAGGCGCGGCGCAGCGCCGCCTTCAGTTCCGGGACCGAGATTTCCTCGCCGGCCAGATACTTGTTGGTGAGCGCTTCGTCCGTTCCGGCCACGGCGTCCACGAGCTTGGCGCGATGTTCGTCGGCGAGCGCCTTCATGTCGTCCGGGATCGGGAGCTCGTCGATCTGCTTGCCCATGTCGTCGCGGTAGTAGTACGCCTTCATCTCGATGAGATCGATGATCCCTTCGAATCCGTCTTCGACCCCGATCGGGAGCTGGATCGGGAACGCTTTCTTCGTAAGGCGGTTGTGGATCGAAGCGAGGTCCTTGTAGAAGTCCGCACCTGTGCGGTCCAGTTTGTTGATAAAGCAAATGCGCGGGACGTTGTAGTCGTCCGCATAGCGCCAGTTGGTTTCGGACTGCGGTTCCACGCCCGCCACGCCGTCGAACACGACGAGCGCGCCGTCGAGGACGCGCAGCGACCGCTTCACTTCGATCGTGAAGTCGATGTGTCCCGGCGTGTCGATCAAGTTCATGCGGTGGCCCTTCCAGAAACAGGTGGTGGCAGCCGCCGTGATCGTAATCCCGCGTTCCTGTTCCTGCTCCATCCAGTCCATGGTCGCTTCCCCTTCGTGCACTTCACCGATCTTGTGCTTCTTACCGGTGTAGAAAAGGATGCGTTCAGACGTGGTGGTTTTGCCGGCGTCGATGTGAGCGATGACACCGAAGTTACGGGTGTTCTCGAGAGAATACTCGCGGGGCATAGATTAACGAGCAAAATGAGCAAACGCGCGGTTGGCTTCGGCCATCTTCTGGACATCCATTTTCTTGCGCACGGCGTCGCCTTCGTTTTTCGAAGCGGCGATCAGCTCTTCGGCGAGCTTCTCGTGCATCGGGCGACCCTTCTTCGAGCGCGCCGCGTTGATGATCCAGTTGAAAGCCAAATAGATCCGGCGTTCGCCGCGGACCGGAATCGGGACCTGATAGTTGGCGCCACCGACGCGCTTCGACTTCACTTCGAGCGAAGGCGAGGAGTTCTTGATGGCGTCTTCAAACACGTCGACCGGATTGAGCTTCGTCTTTTCGGCGATGATTTCGAACGCGCCGTACATGACGGCCTGGGCCGTCGTCTTCTTTCCGTCCTTCATCACGTAGTTGATGAACTTCGCGACGTGCACGTTCTGAAACTTCGAATCGGGCGCGAGGACTCGCGCGGAGGCTTTCTTGCCACGCATAGTTATGAGGTTACCGTTCCCGTCGTGTGCTTCCCCCTGCGTACGAGGTACTTCGACGGTTCAGGATGATAAATTACTTCTTGGCTTTGGGACGCTTGGCGCCGTAGGCGGAACGACCGCGGCGGCGAGCCTCGACACCCTGCGCGTCGTAGACGCCGCGCACGATGTGGTAGCGGACACCCGGAAGATCCTTCACGCGGCCGCCACGCACGAGCACGATGGAGTGCTCCTGCAGGTTGTGGCCGATGCCCGGAATGTAGGCCGTGACTTCCATCCCGTTCGAGAGACGGACACGGGCAATCTTGCGGATCGCGGAGTTCGGCTTCTTCGGCGTCATCGTCGTCACCTTCACGCACACCCCGCGCTTGTACGGAGCGCCGTTGGCGGACTCGGTCTTCTTGCGATGGAGCGAGTCGAGCCCGACCTGCATGGCCGGCGCCTTGCTCTTCGCCTTCTGAGACGAGCGCCCTTTGCGAATCAGTTGATGAATCGTAGGCATAGAGATAAATAAGAGTGCGTTGAGGGTATCACGAGGCTTTTTTCGCGTCAACCGAGCGGGGGAAAAAGAAAACCCCGCCATGTCGCGAGGACAGCGGGCGGGGGGAGGCGGTTGGCGTGCCGTTGCCGGACGGCTAGGCGGTAGGCGAGTCGCTCGCGGTGATCTGCGGCGGGCCGCCGGTGCTCGCGAGCGCCGGGAGGCCGAACCGGGCGGTGAGCCGGTCGTTCAGCCGGAGCGACTGCGCGCGCAGGTCCGCGGCCGCCTCGCTCATGAACTGCTCGAAGCGCTCGTTCACCCAGCGCTCCCAGGCGCCGTTGATCGCGTCGAACAGCGGATGCCCGTGCGGGACGAGGCCGTTCACGTCGAGGATGTTCGTCCGGCGGCGCTGCGGGAGACCGAGGACCTCGATCCCCATCGCGCCGAGGAGGGTCATCACCGGGTTGTCGCCCTCGCCCGAACCGCA
>CAZOPY010000108.1:0-3643 GCA_964581945.1 uncultured Gammaproteobacteria bacterium
AAGGGTCACAATCTCCCGGTCGAGTTTTTTACCTGGTACCTCGACCTGCGCAAATACGGATCCGTCCCGCACGCGGGGTTCGGGTACGGTCTGGAACGCATTGTGGCCTGGGTCTGCGGTCTCGAGCATGTTCGCGAAACCATTCCGTTTCCACGCCTTATCAATCGTCTCACGCCGTAGCCCGTATGTCAGAGGTTGAGGAGAAAAAAGAGGCGGGGGAAGAACGGAAACAACCGCCGATGTTCAGCCGTCGCTACAAGATCTATCTGGCGATTATGATTCCACTCGTTTTGCTGGCTGTCGGTGTGCTCGCTTACTTCTATATTTCGTCCTTCGCCTCCATCGACCGGTTGATGAGTCGATAACTTTCTTCTATGTCTCGAACTTGGAACGTTGAAACCCCCTCGCTCGTCGGCCAAACCGTGACCCTGAACGGCTGGGTCCACTCGATCCGCCGCATGGGCGACAAGCTCGTCTTCATTGACCTTCGCGACGGCTCCGGCCTCGTGCAGGTTGTTTGCTACAAGCCGGATCTCGACGAGGAAACAAAGAAAATCGTGGACGATCTTGGGAGCGAATTTGTGATCTCGATCGAAGGGATCGTGAATGCGCGCGGGGCAAAACAGGTGAACCCGGACCTCCCGACCGGTACGGTCGAAGTTGGCGTAAAAAAACTTGCGGTCCTGAACCGCTGCAAAACGCCGCCGTTTGAAATCGACAAGGACACGTCGGGGGTGAATGAAGAGCTCCGCCTGAAGCACCGCTACCTCGACCTCCGGAGCGAGCGCATGCACCGCAACTTGTGGAAGCGCAGCCAGATCATCCAGAATATCCGCCAGCATTTGTTCGGTGAGCACTTTACCGAGGTTGAAACGGCCATTCTCACAAAGGGGACTCCAGAGGGTGCGCGCGAATTCCTCGTCCCGAGCCGCGTGCATGCGGGGAAGTTCTACGTGCTTCCGCAGTCGCCGCAGCAGTTCAAGCAGCTCCTGATGGTCGGCGGAGTCGAGCGTTACTTTCAGATCGCGAAATGTTTTCGCGACGAGGACCAGCGCGGCGACCGCCAACCGGAGTTTACGCAGGTCGACCTTGAAATGAGTTTCGTCGAACGAGAGGATGTGATGGAACTCGTCGAGAGCGCGGTCGTAAACATGGTCAAGACGCTGTACCCGGAAAAGAAATTCCAGGAGTTGCCGTTTCCGCGCCTCGACTACAAAGAGGTGATGGCGAAATACGGGACGGACCGGCCGGACATTCGAAACGACAAGAACGATCCGAACCTGCTCGCGTTCTGCTGGGTCGTGAATTTTCCCTTCTTCGAAAAGACCGAAGAGGGGGGATGGACCTTCACGCACAACCCATTCTCGCGAGCGGTTCCGGAGCACCGCCCATGGCTCATGGACAAGACGAACCTCGGTGAGATTTTGACCACGCAATACGACGTGGTGCTGAACGGGTTCGAGATCGGCGGCGGGTCGATCAGGAACCACGAACCGCTCGCGCTTCAGCGCGTGTTCGAGGTGATGGGGTTCGAACTCGATGAAATCAAGACGCAATTCGGCCACATGCTCGAGGCGTTCGAATATGGCGCGCCGCCGCACGGCGGGCTGGCGCTCGGCCTCGACCGCATCGTCGCCCTTCTGCAAAACGAGCCGAATATCCGCGAGGTGATCGCGTTCCCAAAGACCGGCGACGCCCGCGACCCCATGATGGAGGCGCCGTCGCCCGTCCCGGAGAAAGCGCTCGTCGACGCCCATATCCAACTGCGCAAACCCTAGCCCCTTTCATGTCCTTCGAAGCCGCTCTCGACAAATTTTCCGGACCGCTCCAACTCCTGCTCGAGCTCATCGAGCGGGAGGAGCTTCCGATTACCGAGGTGTCGCTTGCGAAGGTCGCGGACGATTATCTGAAGTACGTCGGCGCGAATGACGTGCCGCCGGAGGAGCTCGCGGATTTTCTGGTGGTGGCGGCAAAGCTCCTGCTCATCAAGTCGAACGCGATTCTGCCGATGCCGGAACTTGAGGGCGAGGAAGATCCGGGCAAGCTTGCGGCCCAGTTGCGGTTGTACCGCGAGTTTATCGACGTCTCGCGCAAGCTCGAGGAAATGTACGCGGCACCGCATGCGATGTTCGCCAGGCCGAAGGCAACCCTGCCAGTCGAGACGAAATTCGCTCCACCCAGTTCGCTCACCTCAACGCTTCTTGCGGACGCGTTCCAAAACCTGCTCAAGAAACTTGAACCGTTCTTCGCGCTGCGCGAAGCGTCGATGCGACGGGTTGTTTCGGTCCAAGAACGCATCCAGGATATCCAGCGCGCGATCCTGGAGCGCGCCCGGCTCTCGTTTCGCGATATTATCGCCGGCGCGCAGACGCGTTCCGACGTGGTCGTGAGCTTTCTTGCCATGCTCGAACTTGTGAAGCAGCGGATCGTGAAGGCGGCGCAGAGCTCGGCATTTGAGGATATCACTCTCAATCGGGTAGAATAGACCCATTATGTTGACGGGGAAGATTGAAGCGGTGCTGTTCGCGGCCGCGAAACCGGTGGAAATCAAAACGCTCGCCAAACTGCTCGATGTGAGCCAGGAGGTTTTGCGCGAGGCGCTCGACGACGTGAAGATGCGATTGAACGTCGAGAGCTCCGGGATCCACGTGCTCGAGCACGAAGGGAAGCTGCAGCTCGTGAGCAACCCGGCGTTTGCCGAGATCGTCAAAGGGTTCGTCAAAGAGGACGTCGGCGGGGAACTCACCCGTCCGTCGCTCGAAACGCTCACGATCGTCGCGTATCGCGGACCGATCACCAAACCCGAACTCGAACAGATCCGCGGGGTCAATTGCTCGCTCATTTTGCGCAACCTGCTCGTGCGCGGGCTGATCGACGAACGCGACGACATGGACCGCCTGCAGCCGGTCTACAGCGTGTCGACGGATTTTTTGCGCCACCTCGGACTTCATTCGATCGAGGAGCTGCCGAACTTCAGCGACTTTCATGGCAACGAGCGGATTGACCGCATGATCCGCGAATTGAGCGAAACCGTGCCGACCGAGCCGGTCCAGGGTTGATATGTTATTGAAGCTGTTCGCGCAATTGATGCTGGCCACGACCTTGCTGCAGATTCTTCCGGCCGATGCCGGCGTGGTCGAGCAACGCGCGGAGCTTCCGCAGGCGGCGGAGGCGTCCTCGTCCGAAGGGTTCGGCGCGGCATTGAGTTTGCTGTATCGCCCGCTTCCGATCGCGCAGGATGCGGATCGCGCGCCGAAAAAGGTGAACGCCTATTCGATCGGCGTGAAGACGGCCGCGGTGAGCGCTCTGGTGGTCGACGCGCAGACGGGTGCGGTGCTGTATCAAAAGCAGTCAGACGAAGCGCGCTCGATCGGGAGTATTACCAAACTCATGACCGCCCTCGTTTTTCTCGAAAAGCATCCCGATCTTGAAACGAAGGTCGCCATCACCTCGGCGGACGTTCAAAACGGTGGGAAGCAGCATCTTTCCGTCGGGGACGAGGTCACGATCCACGACCTCTTGCTCGCGAGTCTCGTGAGTTCCGACAACACGGCGACCATGACGATTGCGCGGCTCTCGGGGATGCCGCTCGGGGATTTCGTCGCGCGCATGAACGAGAAGGCATCCGAGATCGGGATGAATG